>DASXMT010000566.1:0-4071 GCA_036495505.1 Acidimicrobiales bacterium
CCGTCGTTGGCCAGGTCGTTGGCCGCCGTCTTGGCCCACCCCCACAGGCCGACCCGGGCCGTGTTCGACAGGGCAAGGGTGGGGATGGGCTGGACCACCGTGTATGAGGTGATGCAACAGATGCGTCCCCACCCGCGCTCGGCCATGACGGGCACGGCCGAGCGAACCAAGCGGATCGACGTGAGCAGGTTGGCGTTCAGGGCGGCCACGATGGCGGCATCGTCGACCTCGAGGGCCCGACCAGGGGGAGGGCCGCCGGTGTTGGCCACCAAGATGTCGAGTGAACCGAACCGATCCACGGCCAGGTCGACCAGGCGCTGCGGAGCCTCCGGCTCGGTGACGTCGACCGCCATGGTGGCCACCTCGACTCCTGCCGCTTTCACCGCGGCAGCGACCTCGGCCAGCGCCCCTTCGCCTCGCGCCGCCAGTACCAGGTGAACACCCTCAGCGGCGAGGGCATCGGCGGTGGCACGCCCCAGACCACGCGATGCGCCGGTCACCAACCCAACTCTTCCCTTGATCCCCAGGTCCATCTGCGCCCTCCCGCTCGCGTTCTGGTATCCGTCACCGCCGGAGCGCCCCGGGCGATGCCGACCGACACCTCGTGCCGCTAGCCCTCGATGACCACCAGGGAGTGATCGACGCGGTTCAGCGGATCCGGCGCACCCTCATCGTCGATGACCACGATGTCCTCGAGTCGCATGCCGAACCGGCCGGGCAGGTAGATGCCCGGCTCGACCGAGAAGGCGTGGCCCGGGGCCAGCACCTCCCGGTTCCCACTCACCAGATAGGGGTCCTCGTGCGCCTCGATGCCGATCCCGTGACCGGTGCGGTGTACGAACTGCTCGCCGTAGCCGGCCTCGGTGATGATGCCGCGGGCCACGCTGTCGACGTGCTCGGCCGTGACCCCGGCACGCGCCGCGGCCACCGCCGCTTCTTGTGCGGATTGGAGAGCGTCGTAGCAATTGCGCACCTCCGTGGATGGCTCCCCCGTCACCACGGTCCTGGTGATGTCCGAGCAGTAGCCGACCTCGCCGTCGAGCGAGTAGGTCCCGCCGAAGTCGCAGACGACCGTCTCGTCGCGCTGGATGACCCGCCCGCCCGGGTCGTGATGGGGACTGGCGGCATTGGGCCCACTGCCCACGATGGCGAAGTTGACCTGCTGGTGACCTTCAGCAAGCAGCAGAGTGCCGATGTCGGCGGACACCTCGGCTTCGGTCCGACCAACGAGGGCGATACCGCCGGACTGCAGCACGGAGGCCACCCGATCGGCCGCGGCACCAGCGGCCCGTAGCGCTGTCACCTCGGCCGGGTCCTTTACCGCCCGGACCGGGGATGTGACCGACGATGCAACCTGCCATGTTCGATCCGGCAGCTTCTCTTGGAGGGCGAGGACGGAGGTGGCCCAGGCCCGGTCGGAGATGGCCACACGGCGTCGGCTCGTTCCCGCCGGGCCCGACTCCAGGAGTGACACGGTGATGGCGATGGGATCCTCGTCATCGGACCAGGGCCGGATGGCAAACAGGTCATCGGCCACGGCGACGCGGGGGGCTTCCAGTCCGGGTACCACCAATGTCGGGTCCCCGACGAGGGGCAGCACCAACACGGTCAAGCGCTCCAGCGGCATGGCCTCGTAGCCGGTCAGCCAGGGTAGATCGGCTCCGTGGGACAACAAGAGGGCGTCGACACCGACGGCCTCCATGCGGTCCCGGATACTGTTCATGCGAGTGACCCGGCTGGCCCGGGCGGCCGGGCTCAACTCGGTCACGAGGCAGTCAGAGCGGCGTCGGCCGCTTTCCGTGTCGGGGATGGCGGTCTGGCGCCCAACGAGACGGCGACGGGCGACGCTGCGTTAGGGGAGGCGGCGTCGGCCGCCTCCCGGGCGTGATAGCTCGACCGGGTCAGGGGCGAGGCCTGCACATGGGCGAACCCCATGGCCACACCGGCTCGTTGCAACTCGTCGAACTCTTCGGGACGCCACCACCGGGCCACGGGCAGATGGTTCGCACTGGGTCGCAGGTACTGGCCGATGGTCACGATGTCCACCCCGACGGCTCGCAGATCGGCCAGGGTGGCCAACACCTCCTCCTCGCGCTCACCCATGCCCAGGATCAGACCGGACTTGACCGTCAATCCGGCGTCGGCGGCTCGGGCCAACACGCCGAGGCTCCGCCCATAGCCGGCCGAGGGGCGCACGGCGCGCTGGAGCCTGGCCACCGTTTCGATGTTGTGGTTGAGGACGTCGGGACGAGCGGAGAAGATGGTCTGCAAGGAGGAGTCGTCGCCCTTGCAGTCGGAGATGAGCACCTCGACTGTCGTCCGGGGACGAGCGGACCGGATGGCTCCGATGGTCTCGGCGAACGCGCCCGCCCCACCGTCAGCCAGATCGTCCCGGGCGACGCAGGTCACCACGGCGTGGGCCAGACCCATCCTGGCCACCGCCTGGGCGACGCGGTTCGGCTCTTCGGCATCGAGCGGGAGGGGGTGGCGGGTGTCGACCTGACAAAACCCGCACGCTCGCGTGCACCGGGACCCGTTGATCATGAAGGTGGCGGTCCCGTCGGCCCAGCACTCGTAGATGTTCGGGCAGCCTGCCTCCTCGCACACGGTGACCAGGTCGAGGTCGCGCAGGTCATGGCGCAGTTCCTGATAGCCGGTTCCCATTGTCACCGGCACGCGCAGCCATGGCGGCTTCCGCTCGCCTAACGGCAACCCCGCCGCCGGGTCGACACCCGATCGCCGCAAGCGGCGATCGAGGGCTCGCTCCTCACCGGGGCGATGACCCAGGCTCACCGGAACGGCCTCTGGGGCTGGCGAGTCCGCATGCCCGTCCTCTTGGACCGATGGGAGCGCCGGCCCCACCAGGAGCCGAAGGTCAGCCGGCCCGGCGCCGGCCACCACTCGCTGGACCTCGAGCTGCCCTCCGGCCGGCGGCCAACGAATGGCGGCCGCGGCGATGACGGCGTCCACCACCTCGGCCATGGTCACGGCGAAGCCCTCGGCAACGAGCGATGTCACGGCCTTGTCGGCGATCCCGCAGGGCACAATGTGTTCGAACATGCCCAGATCAGGATGGACGTTGAGGGCGAAGCCGTGCATCGTGCGCCCGCGGGAGGCCCGCACCCCGATGGCACAGATCTTGCGGGGTGCCCCGACGCCTGAGCCCCCCGGCACAGCCCCGTCGATCCCCACCCATACGCCGGGGTATCCGGCAAGGCGCCCGACGGTGGCCGCCGGCACACCCAGCACCACCAGAGCGTCGATCACCACCTGTTCCACCTGATGCACATGGGCGGGGCCACTGGCCGGGTCCCTCGGGACGGACAGGATCGGATACCCGACCAACTGCCCGGGACCGTGATAGGTCACGTCTCCGCCCCTGTCCGTCCGCACCAGGTCTGCGCCGACCGACTCGGGGTCGACGAGCACGTTGGCCGGGTCGGCTCGCACGCCGAGCGTGTACACATCGGGGTGCTCGAGCAACAACAGGTAGTCGTCCTCCGAACGCCGGCACAGAGCTCGCTGCAATGCCCAGGCCTCGCGATAGGGGACGCGCCCCAACCAACGAACTCGAAGCGGGGTGCTCGCCACTCGGCCTACAGCTCGCTCGCCCAGTCGCGTTCGACAAGGATCTCGGACATCCGAGCCAGGAAGCGGGCGACGTACGCCCCATCCACCGCCCGGTGGTCGAAGGTCATGGCCAGCAGGCCCATCGAGTGGATGGCGATCGACTCGCTGCCGTCGGGCAGCTGCACCACCACGGGGCGTCTGGATACGCCGTCGGTCGACAGGATGGCCACCTGGGGCTGGTTGATGATCGCTCCGGTCAACAGGGTCCCGAACGGTCCCGCGTTGGTGATCGAGAACGTACCTCCGCTGATGTCGTCGGCGCTCAGTCGCTTGGTCCGCGCCCGATCGGCCAGGTCGCGGATCCTCCGGGCCATGCCGCGAAGGGTCAGCTCCTCGGCATGGTGCACGACGGGCACGATGAGCCCCTCGTTGTCGAGATCCACCGCGACCCCGAGGTTGACGTCGTGGTGCACGATCAGCGCGTCTTCGCCCACCGACGAG
>DASXMT010000567.1:0-3420 GCA_036495505.1 Acidimicrobiales bacterium
ATCGGGTCACTGGCCAGTGAGCTGATCGGGAGGGATCCGGAGCGGGCTGCTCAGGTCGCCGCGTACATGGACCGATGGTGCGGTTACCTGGAATCCGGTCTGACCCGGATGCGAGCTGCCGGTCTGCTGCGTTCCGATGCAGACCCGCGGGAGTTGGCCTTGTCGACCTTCGGTGCGCTGCATGGCGGCCTCCTGCTCACCCAGACGATGCAGTCGATCGAGCCGCTCGAGGCGGCGCTCACTGGGGCCCTGATCGTCCTTCGGGCCGCCGGCACACGTTGACCGGTGATCGAGGGGGCACGAGGAGGACCTGCGTTCCGTATTGGCTCGCGTGGCTGCACCGTAGGGCCTACTGTGATTTCTCCCCCAAGCCGAGCGCCTCCCGGGCCCACTCGGGCACCTCGCGGTGGCGCGTCCGTGGCTCGTCGTCCCATTCGACGTCCTCGACGGAGCCGATGACCCCGGCCCACGTGACCCCGAGGGTGATGGCCGAGGGCGTCGCCTCGCCGATCCACCAGATGCCGTCGTCGGAGTCGGCGAAGATCTTGACTTCCACCGAGGAGGGCTGATCGCCGCCGATACCGGGCTCATCGGCGTCGGCTCCGTGCCGCTCCCACGCAGCGTGTGCTTCGTCGACAGTGGCGAAGAGCGGAGGCCACATGCTGTCTTCGGTCGGGTCGTACACTCCGTAGCGCACGCTCCCATCGGGGAACCGAACAGCGGCTGAATTGATCATGACCCATTGTGGCAAACGCAGCGATGCTCCCGAGCGGGGGCGAGCGGGGGCGAGCGGGGGCGAGCGGGAGAGGGCGCGAGAGGAGTGGACATGGCTGACGAGATCACGCCGTTCGAGCTGGACGTGCCCGAAGCGGTGCTCGAGGACCTGCGGGCCCGGCTGCTCGCCACGCGGTGGCCCGAGCCCGAGACCGTCGACGACTGGTCCCAGGGCATTCCCCTGGCCTACGTCCGGGAGGTCTGCGACTACTGGGCCCAGGACTACGACTGGCGGCCGATCGAGAGCCGGCTCAACCAGCTCGGACAGTTCCGGACCGTGCTCGACGGTCTCGGGATCCACTTCCTCCACGTCCGCTCACCCGAGACCGATGCCCTTCCCCTCCTCCTGACCCACGGGTGGCCCGGGTCGGTGGTCGAGTTCCTCAACGTCATCGGGCCATTGACCGACCCGGTTACCCATGGCGGGAAGGCGGAGGAGGCGTTCCACGTGGTGTGTCCGTCCCTTCCCGGCTACGGCTTCAGCGACAAGCCATCGGCGCCGGGTTGGACGATCGAGCGGATCGCCCAGGCGTGGAGCGGGTTGATGGGACGGTTGGGCTATGACCGCTACGGGGCCCAGGGCGGCGACTGGGGCGCAGCGGTGACCGGGTTGATCCCTCACGGCGACCCGGACCACTGTGCGGGGATACACCTGACCCTGGCCCTTGCCGCCCGGCCCCAGCCGGGAGAAGTACTGACCGATGCCGAGCAACGGGCGTGGTCCGCCCGCGATGAGTTCATCAAGACAGGGAGGGGCTACTCGTCCCAGCAGTCCACTCGCCCGCAGACATTGGGATACGGACTGGCCGACTCCCCATCGGGCCAGGCGGCATGGATCCTCGAGAAGTTCCAGGCATGGTCGGACTGCGACGGACATCCCGAGAACGTGTTCACGAGGGACGAGTTGCTCGACAACGTCATGTGTTACTGGTTGCCCAACACCGGGGCGTCGTCTGCCCGGCTCTATTGGGAGAGTTTTCGCCGTCCGGCTCCCGAGCCCGTCACCGTGCCCGTCGGCTACTCGCGGTTTCCCAAAGAGCTCATCCTGCCCGAGCGTCGCTGGGTGGAGGCGGTCTATCCGGGCCTGCAGTACTGGAACGAGCTGGACCGGGGAGGCCACTTCGCGGCCATGGAGCAACCCGACCTCTTCGTGGGAGAGCTGCGGGCCTTTTTCGGCCAGATCCGATGACCTGGAACTAAAAGGTGGACCTGGTGACGTCGCCGACGACGAGGCTCAGTGGTGTCGGCGCCAGATCAGGCTGACATACCGAGAGCCACCCCGCCGATGACGAAGGTCAGGAAGAAGGGAATGATGATGTAACCGATGGTGCTCACGAATTGCTCTCCGTCTCATCCTCCACTCTGAGGATCTCGCACTCCATCGTCCCAGGCGGTCCTTTAATGGGCGTAAGAGATTCGTTTGAGGAAGCTAAGAACACGTGATATGGCCCCGGTCCACACGGCCCCCAGTCCATACGGCCGACAGGGCAAGCCTGAGCTCCGTTGACCACCGACCCTTCTTCGGGACCTCCGACCGTTGAGCAACCCGACCTGTTCGTGAGAGAGCTACGGGCCTTCTTTGGCCAGATCCGATGACCCGGGACGCTCCCAGCCGGCCTAACGGGGAGCCCGGGGCATCCCCAGCCCGACCATGGCGATGATGTCGCGCTGGACCTCGTTGGTACCCCCGCCGAAGGTGAAGATGGTCTGGCTCCGCGCGTTGCGCTCCAGCCGGCCCTTGAGCACGGCCCCGGGAGATCCCTCCGGTAGGTAACCGGCCTGGCCCACGACTTCGATGAGCAGTCGATAGGTCTCGAGGGACAACTCGGTGCCGTACACCTTGGTGGCCGAGGCATCGGCGGGGTTCAGCCCCTTGTCGGCCGCCCACGCCACCTTCCAGTTGAGGAGCTTGAGCACTTCGACCTTGGCGTGCAGCCGAGCCAGATGGAGCCGCACCCACTCCTGGTCGATGACCCGCCGCCCGTCGGCCAGTTTCTCGCTCTGGGCCCACGTCCGGACCTCGTCGATGCTTCGGAGCAGTCCCGAAGCCGGGCAGAGGGCCACCCGTTCGTGGTTGAGCTGGTTGGTGATGAGCTTCCAACCCTGGTTCTCCCCGCCGACCAGGTTCTCGGCCGGAACCCGCACGTCCTCGTAAAAGGTGGAGCTGGTGATGTCCCCGACGATGAGGCTCAACGGCGTCCAGTGGAACCCGTGCGCATCGGTGGGGACGATGAAGACCGACAGGCCCTTGTGCTTGGCCACGTCGGGGTCGGTTCGGGTGGCCAGCCAGACGTAGTCGGCCTGCGCGATGGCGCTGGTGTAGAGCTTCTCGCCGTTGATCACGTACTCGTCGCCGTCCCGGACCGCCCGCGTCTTCAAGGAGGCCAGGTCGGTGCCGGCCGAGGGCTCGGTGTAGCCGATGGCAAAGTGCACCTCTCCTCGCAGAATGCCGGGCAGGATGCGGGCCTTTTGCTCATCGGTGCCGAGGGCCATCAACGTCGGGCCGACGCTGTTAAGGGTGAGGAGGGGCAGGGGGACCCCGGCCCAGTGGGATTCCTCCACGAAGATCATCTGGTCGATGGGACCGCGAGCCTGGCCTCCGTACTCGACGGGCCAGCCCAGCCCGAGCCAGCCGTCCTCGCCCAT
>DASXMT010000568.1:0-4101 GCA_036495505.1 Acidimicrobiales bacterium
CCGAACCGCTCCGGGCCAGATGCCGGAGGAGCGCCAGGGTCTGGGCGCCGGCCCAGTGCAGATCGTCGAGCACCAACACGACGGGACGGAGGGTGCTGGCTTTGACAAGCATGGTGTCGACCGCTCCGAACAGACGGTATCGGTCCGTCTCCGGGTCCACGCGCGAGGACCGGAGCAGCCCCGGTACGAACCGATCGAGTTGGGGCAGTATCACCGCCAGCTCGCTCAGCTCTGGCGCGAGGTCGTCGATCAGCAGCTCGTCGGGGAGCGAGCCGAGCAGGTGGACGAAGGCCTGGACCCAGGGTTGGAAGGGCACTCCCAGCTCGCTGTCGCAGCCACCGAACAAGACGGCCGCGCCCTCCCCATGGCACTGCCGGGCGAACTCGAAGGCCAAGCGGGTCTTGCCCGCCCCGGCCTCGCCGCTCAACAGAACGACTTTGCGGCCTCCCGACTCGACCTCCGACCAGGTGGCGTTCAGCGCCTCCCACTCGTCGGCTCGCCCGACGAATTGGAAGCCCGGTCGCACGGTCAGTTCGGTTGGGAGGGGGACGACTCCGGGGGCAACGCGCCCATCTGGCTTCTCGGGCGGGTCCCATGCCATTTCGAACACGTCGACCGGCTCGGCAACGCCGGTCAGCGCTCGAGAGCCGAGGTCCGTGTAGCGGTCACCGGCACGGTCCCCGGCCAGCGAGCGGACGACCCGGCTGACCAGGATCTGTCCGTCCGCCGCCGCGTCCTGGAGCCGTGTGGCGATGATGACGGGAAAACCGAAGCAGGCACCGCCATCCCAGCTCACATTGCCCGATGCCACTCCCACTCCGATGGTGACATCGGTCGGGGCCATGTGGCGCTGCATGGCGACGGCGGCCATGACGGCGTCAGTGGCGGCGTCGAAGGCAGCCAGGATCCCGTCACTCGCCGCCGTCACCACACGACCGCCATGAGTGATCGCGATTTGGGCCAGGTCCCGGTGGTGGTCGGGACGCAGCCGATCTGGCGCGAGCGTGCCGACACGGGCCCTGACCTGGCTGGAGCCCATCACATCGGTGAAGACAATCGTCGCCGTAGCTGTTCCGTTCTCGGGCACCGTGCCCCTCTCAACGGTCACTCCTGACTATAGAGAGGTTGTCGACCCCCGGTGACGAAGTCCCCACAAATAGCGAAACCTGGTCATGACAGCGCGGCGGCAGTTCCGTACGGTGGCAGTGCGCCTTCGGCACCACCGAGGTTCGGAGACCACCGAGGTTCGGAGACCACCGAGCCGCAGTGGCAGATCGCCAATCCCGCAAGGAGGACCGTTGCCCCTGTTTGTGATCGAGAGGAACTTCGCCGAGCAGCTGGATGCCGAGCAGCTCGACTTCGCCGGCATCAAATTGGTGAACGACGACGTCGGTGTCAACTGGCTGTACTCGTTCCTCTCGGCCGACAAGAAGAAGACCTATTGCCTCTACGAGGCGCCCAACCCTGAGGCGATACGAGAAGCAGCTGCGCGGTCGGGCCTCCCAGCCGACCTGATCATCCTCGTCGACCAGGTGACGCCGCCCGCGTGACCAAAGGAATCGCCATCGCTCTCCCTACCACTACTCATAGTCCCCAACACCAACAAAGGAAACCAGATGACAACCCTGACCACCCCGCAGTTGCTCACCGAAGAGATGCTCGCCCGCTTCGATGAGCGAAACCCCGTCTACGACCGGGAGAACCGCTTCTTCGACGAGGACTGGAACGAGCTCAAGGGGTCCGGCTACCTACTGGCCACCGTCCCCGCGGCTATGGGGGGCGCCGGCCTCGGGCTGGACGAGTACTCCAAGCTCGTGCGCCGCCTGGCCTACGTCGCGCCGGCCACCGCGCTGGCCACGAACATGCACTGCTACTGGGGTGGTGTGGCCACCGACCTCATGCACGCCGGTGACGATTCGTGCCGGTGGATTCTCGACAAGATGGTCGAAGGCGAGGTGTTCTGCGCCCTTCACGGCGAGGCGGGCAACGACATCCCGCTCCTGTTGGCCGTGGCTTCGGCTGCTCGGGTCGACGGCGGCTGGGAGATCTCGGGGCACAAAATCTTCGGCAGCTTATCGCCGGTCTGGACGTATGGCGGCTTCCACTCCATGGACGCGTCCGACCCGGAGAACGTGAAATTGGTGCATGGTTTCGTCCGGCGCGACGCCAAGGGAATCCAGATTATCGACACCTGGGACACCCTTGGCATGCGCGCCACCCAGAGCCAGGACGCTGTGCTCGACCGGGTGTTCGTGCCCGACGACGACGTGGTCCTGGTCTGCCCGCCCGGTTTCGGTGGCGCCGGCCTCTTTCAGGTGTCGATCTTTGCCTGGGCGCTGATGGGCTTCGCGTCGGTCTACCTGGGCGCGGCCAAGCGGGCCTTCGACCTGACCGTGGAATCGATGCCGAAACGGTCATCGATCGCGTTGACGAACTCGATGGCCCATCATCCCGGCGTGCAGCACGTCGTGTCGGACATGCGCATCGCCTACGACGCGGCCGAGGCAATGCTCGAGCGGACCTGTGCCGACTGGGCGGCAGGAGTGGAGCATCCGGATTGGCCCGTGCGGCTGATCGCCACCCGCTCCTTCGTCATCGACCAGTCCTTGGAGATTGTGGACCGGGCGCTGGACCTCAGTGGCGGTGCCGGTACCTTCAAGCGAAACCGGCTCGAGCAGCTCTTCCGGGACGTGCGGATGGGCCATTTCCATCCCGGGAACTCACTGCTGGCCCACGAATTGGTGGGGAAGCTCTGCCTGGGCGTCAACCCCGACGACCCCCAACGCTGGGGCTGAGCCGCTCCACACCAGAGATCACCGACAGCGGCGGGGCGGCCGCCGCGGTGATTGCGGCCGCGGCCCCTGTCTGGAACTACGCCCTTCAAGCTCGCTCGACTAACCTGACAGCGGTGTCCGTCCTCATCGACCCGCGCGGGGATCTCCAATGGGAAACTATCCCAAGCCTGGTGGAAGACGCAGCCGCACGGTTTGGCGAGACCGAAGCGTTGGTCGATGCCCACGGCCCAGATGGCAGCGTCATCCGGCTCAGCTTCGACCAGCTGGCCGAAGATGTCGCCG
Organism: Acidimicrobiales bacterium; assembly: GCA_036495505.1. Classification (GTDB taxonomy): domain Bacteria; phylum Actinomycetota; class Acidimicrobiia; order Acidimicrobiales; family RAAP-2; genus DASXMT01. The sequence continues at coordinate 3,078 of DASXMT010000568.1, forward strand.
CCGCCACCCGGGCGCTGATAGCCAACGGGATCGAGCGGGGAGACCGAGTGGCCATCTGGGCCCCCAACAGCGCGGCATGGGCGGTCGCCGCTCTCGGTGCGGTTGGGGCCGGTGCCGTGCTCGTTCCTCTCAACACCCGGTTCAAGGGCGCCGAGGCCGCGTACATCCTCCGGTCGTCCGGAGCCCGAATCCTCTTCACCGTGCGGGGATTTCTGGGCATCGACTACCCGGCGATGCTGGCTGAAGCGGTGGCCGAGGGGGACGCGCTGCCCGACCTGGAGAGGGTGGTCCTCCTGCAGGGGGGCGACGACCCCGGGTCGACCAGGCGCCGACAGGGCGACCCGGTCATCGCCTGGTCAGACTTCGTCCAAGAGGGTGCGACGGTCGGCGAGGACGTCGCCGCCGGGCGCACGGCGTCGATCAGCAGCGGCGATCCCTGCGACCTCATCTATACCTCGGGCACCACCGGTCGACCTAAAGGCGTGTTGAACACACACGGGCAGACCCTCCGGTCCTTCGCCACCTGGGCCGAGGTCACCGGTCTGGAGAAGGGCGACCGGTACCTTGTGGTCAATCCGTTCTTCCATACCTTCGGCTACAAGGCGGGCGTCCTGGTTTGCCTGATGCGGGGGGCCACCATCGTGGCCGAGCCGGTGTTCGACGTGGACGCCGTGCGCTCCCGGATCGCCGAGGAGCACATCTCGGTCTTGGCCGGGCCGCCGACCATCTACCAGTCGATCCTCAGTCATCCCGATGGCACCGGCACCGCGCTCAGCTCGTTGCGACTCGCCGTTACCGGCGCAACGGTGATCCCCATCGAACTCGTGCATCGGATGCAGTCGGAGCTCGGTATCGAGTCGGTCCTGACCGGCTACGGGCTGACCGAGGCAACCGGTGTGGTGACCATGTGCAGGCGCGGAGACAGCGTTGAGACCATCGCCCAGACATCGGGCCGGGCCATCCCCGATGTCGAGGTGCGGGTGGTCGATGTTCACAACCAGGAGGTGCCCCCGGGGCAGCCCGG
>DASXMT010000569.1:0-10702 GCA_036495505.1 Acidimicrobiales bacterium
TGTCCTGGAGCTTGTCGTAGGTCGGCTGTGTGACCGTCGGATCCCACAGGCGCACGTTGGCTGTGGTGGCGCTGTTGGCGTTCAGCGTGTTGGCGTTCAGCGTCTGTGCCGCCGGGTAGGGAACCGTCTGGATGCCATTGAGGTTCATGGCCGTACGGGTGGCGTTGATGTTTCGCTGGATGTACGGGTGCTCCAGGGTGTTCTGGGCTGGGTTGACACTGAAGGCCTGCACGGCGGCCGGGTAGATGGTTCCGGCGGTGAGGGCCACGAGGAACCACATGCCCACCCCGAGCACGGGAAGGGCCCAGCCCTGGCGGCGGATGTTGAAGATCAGCAACAAGAATGCAGCCAGCGACACCAGGATCAACAGCTGCAGGGCCGGGAGCCGGGCGTGGATGTCGGTGTACCCGGGCCCCTGGACGTAGCCATCGGTCGAATTGTCGAGGTTGTATCGCTGCAGGTAGTACCCCACCGCCTTCACCAGCGCCATCAATCCGAGGATCACCGAGATGTGGGCCTTGACCGCCGGGCGGACCCGGGGCCTGGGTCCCTGGACCCGGATGCCCCCGTTGAGATAGTGGGAGAGCACCGTGACCAGGAAGATGACGATCAGCGCGACCAGGGCCCAGTGGACGAGGAAGTTCTCAAAGGGCAGCTTGAACACGAAGTACCCGATGTCCTTGTGCCACACGGGGTCCTTGGTCCCGAAATTCACTCCGTTTCTGAAGAAGATCCAGTTCTGCCATTGGCCGAGAGCCTGCGAGCCCACGATCAGAGACAGGATGATCACCACCGCAGCTCGGATCCACCGGGAGTAGGGGCCGATCACCTCCTGGTAGCGCTTGACGAAATCGTCCTCGGCGTCGGCCGCCTCGCCCTTGGGGGCCAGACGCTCGGCCACAACCAGACTGGCCAGGAGCAACGCCGCGAAGATCACGCAGAATGTAATCATCAGCCCGGCCTTGATCTCGAACAGGCTCCGCCACACCGAGTGAAGCCTGACCGATGAGAACCACAGTGCGTCGGTGTAGAAGACCGCGAACGTACGCAACGAGGCGATCAAAGCGATGAGGACGATAATGGCGACGATGATCCAATTCCGTCGCCGGTGAGACGTGGCGCGAGGCGCCCTGGCCACGTCATCCGGTCTGCGCACGGCTGCAGCCTAGGTGGCAGAAGGGGCCAGCAGGCAACGGCACCCGGAATGGGCAGGCGGATGCCGATGGCCGGTGGGGAACTCTTGTCCTGCCGGTTGTGGACCGTTCAGGGCGTTGTCGTCACAATCGGGGCAGGGGGTCGAACCGGGCGCCGCGGCGGCAATCCACTCGATGTCCTGGGAGGATCCGGCAAGCGATCCGGCCGAGAAGCCGGCGATCACGTAGTCGCCGGCCAGCCGCTCGATCCGCTCACCCTTCCACTCCCTGAATGCGCCCCCGACTCGCTCAGCCACCGCGGATTCATCGGCCGCGCTCATCCCATGGTCGGTGAACCGACGACGCAGCGGCCCCACGATGGTCGTTGCCAGATCGTGGGCCACGCCCACGACGTGCTCGGTCAGCGGGCCGCCGGTGGACTCGTCTCCGACGAAGACCCGGCCGGCGGTGGCTGCTTCTTCCAGTAGGGGCAACGCCGCGGTGGCGTATGCGTCGAGATGCTCGACCTCGTCGGGCAACAGTTCGACCGACCACGATGATCCGTTGTTGCGCAGCCGGTCGAGGAGGTCGTTCTGATCGTCTTGAAGCGTGCGCTTCAGCCGGCGGGACAAGGCGGTGATGATGGGGCCGACGAGCTCATCACGTCGATCCACCAGTGGGTTCGCGGAAGGTGTCTCCCCAGCCTCAGGCCCAGCCTGGGGCTCGCCCACCGACGCCCCACCCTCCCCTTCCGACCTCGCTTCGTCAACGGCATCGCCGGCCCCTTGCTCGGCGCGGAGCTTGGCGAACAGCTCGTCCACCGACGGCGTGGGTGCGGCGGCGGTCTCCGTGCCAACAGGTTCCTCCGTCTCGCGGTCGATCTGATCTTCGTCTTCCTGGGAGAGACCGTCGGTCCCCTCCTCTCCTGCTTCCTGCTCAGGGAGACGGTCGGACTCTTCGTGACTGGTCCCGGCGACGGGCTCGACCGCTTCGGTGGCGAGGACCTCGGTCTCCGATGCCATCTCGTCTGATCCGCTGTCGCCTTGATCACGACGGCTCGAGACGTCGGGAGTCTCGTCAGCGGCGTCAGCGGACCCTTCTGGGCCGGCGATGACCTCGGTCTTCCCGATCTCGGCGGCGATGAAGGATTCCTGTTCGGGAGCAAGGGGCTCACCCACGCCGGCTTGGACGACGATCGAGGGGAGCTGGTCCTCCAGGGCCGCCAGGTCGGTAAACCCAGGGTCGGCAGCGTCTTCGGCCAACAGAGCTGTTGCTTCTTGTTCCGGAGTGCCCTGGTAGGGGCGGGCGATCGCTTCGCGTCCTGCGGTTTCTGCCGCCAACCTGGCCTCGTCTTCGGCTCGAAACAGTTCGTCGGCGATGCCGTCTACGGTGCGCCGCACGCCTCGCACCGTCTCAGCCAGGTGTTCCCGGCCCGCCCGCAGCTGCTCGATCTGGGCGTGGAGGACCTTGCGGCGCTTCGACAGGTCGGCCAGTATCCGGGACCGGAGGGCTTGGGCCTCCTCGATCATCTCCCGGCACTCCGACCGCGCCTGGGCGATCATGGCCTCCGACTCGTCATGGGTCCGCTGACGGTACTCGGTCACCGACGCTTCGGCTTGGGCCGTACGTTCGGCCAGCGACTGCTCGGCCCGGGCCTCGGACCGGGCGATCTCGTCCTGTGCCTCGGCCAGGACGTTGGCCGCCTCCGCCTCTGCGTTGGCCACCATGTCGTGTGCGGCTACGTGGGCACTCTGAAGCACCCGGGCCGTCTCCTGGCCGAGAGCCGAGGTCAGCGTCCCCTCGTCGAGGACCGGGTTCGCCGCCCGGTGCTCGGCTTCGGCCACTTCGTGGCGAAGCTCGATCTCCCGCTCGGCGGCGACCCGCAGCGCATTGGCCACATGGTCCAGGTAGGCCCGGACCTCGGTGGGATCGAACCCCCGCCGCAACGTCCCGAATGTGTGGCGGGCCACCTCGTCAGGCGACAAGCTCGACGACGACGAGATGGACAACCGGTGATCCTCAGGCATACGGAGAGCCTACGACCCGCGCTGGACCAAGCCGTTCATCCCGACGCGCCTGGGGGCACGGTGACGGCGGGTACGTGCCCGCCGTGGGTGGCCAGCACGTGGAGCGCCTGGTTCAGGGTCGACACGGCGAAGATCTGCAAGCCGGGCGTCTTCTTCGACAGAGCGGCCTTGTACTCCTGCGGAGGCACCAAGAAGATGGTGGCACCCGCTCGTTCGACGGCAATGGTTTTCTGCGGAACACCGCCGACGTCCCCGACATTGCCCTGATCATCCATAGTTCCGGTGGCCGCCACCGTCCGGTTTCCGGTCAGGTTCCCTCCTGACAGCGTGTCGATGACCCCGAGCGTCATGGCCAGTCCGGCCGAGGGCCCACCGATGTTGGTGACGTTGATGGACACCGGAAAGGGAAAGCTGTAGTCGACCTGATCCACGGACTGGACGCCCAAGGTCACATGGGCGAACTGTCCATCACCCAGGTCCACCGTCGACGCTTTCAGCGTGATCGGTATCGGCTGGGGCTTTCCCGAACCGCCTTTTTCCACCGACAGCGTGACCGTCTGGCCCGAGTGGTACTTCTTCAACACGGTGTCGAGGGCATCGGCGGTCAAGGTGGGGGCGCCATCGACGGCAGTGATGACGTCACCGACATGGAGGACGCCGAATGCGGGCGTCCCATTCCACGCCGCGAACACCGCCGCGCCCGCCGGTGTGGCCGGAACGGCGTAGCCCAGTCGCCGGAGGGCGGCCGCTTTGGCCTGTGACTCGGCTTGGCTCATCTCCAGATCCCCTTGGCCGTTGAGCTCCGAGGGCGGAGTGCCACCGGTGACCGATTCGAGCGGCTGGAGGTCGGTGTCGCTGCTCAGCTTGAAGTAGAGGTAGGTGAGCGCTGACACCCGACTGAGCTCGACGTCGGTCAGCTTGACGGGGTGGGTGACTGGATGAGCCCGGCTGGCGGGGACGGTGATGAACTGCTGCACCGATTGCGCCGTTCCCGGCTGGACCGCGTAGTAGTTCAAGTCGATACGCGACGAGATCACCACGGCCAGCACCAACACCACGATGATGGCCACGGGGATGGAGACCCAACGACGCCGTGGGCGACGCGGCAGGATCGTCGGCCGTGGGGGGACGGTGCCGCCGGTGACCGGGAGGCTCGTGGCCACGTGCCTCTTCTCGATGTCCTCGGTCATAGTGGTGCGGTGGTCAATTCTCGTTCAACGTCTGGCGCATCGGAACCCGACCAGCCGGAATCCAGTGGTGCGGTCCATCAGCCTGCCACGGAACCGCCGCAATCCGACGTCACCGCCCGACGCCGTTCAGTGGCCGTCGCCGGCCACATCGGAGACGAGCAGACCGCCCGGGGTGGGCTGGCCGATCCCGCCCCGGTCGTCCGGGTGACCGCGCTCGGAGCCCTCGACCGACTGGCTGTCCTCAGTGACGGCGAGCTGTCGGCGTCACTGCGCGACCCCGACCCCGCCGTGCGGCGCCGAGCGTGCGAGCTGGCCGCCACCTACCCCGGGTGCGCCATCGCGTCGCTGCTCGCAGACCCGGACGCCTCCGTGGTGGAGATGGCGGCTTGGGCGCTGGGTGAGCGGGAGGACCCCGGCGCGGTGCCGGCGCTTCGCCAGCTGGCCGAGAGTGGTTCTGGTCATGGGGACCCGTTGTGCCGGGAGGCGGCCGTCGCCGCACTCGGGGCCATCGGTGACGACGCCGGCCTGCCCACCATCCTGGCCGCACTCAACGACAAGCCGGCGATCCGCCGTCGCGCTGCCGTGGCTCTGGCCGCATTCGAGGGTCCCGAGGTCGAGGCCGCATTGCGCCGCTGCCTCGACGACCGCGATTGGCAGGTGCGCCAGGTGGCCGAAGACCTACTGGCCACCTCGTAGGGAGCGGGCCACTGCCCGACGGCCGGGTCCCCGCGGGCCCGGGTGGGCCGCGCTCAGCTCTCGGCGGCGGCGAAGATGGCCCGCAGGTTGTCGAAGTCATCCAGGCATTCGCCCGCGCCCTGGACGACGCACTCCAGTGGGGTGGACACCAGATGGACGGGCACCGAGGTCTCATTGGCCACCCGGAGGGCCAAGCCGCGGAGGAGGGCGCCCCCTCCCACCAGGTGGATCCCTCGATAGATGATGTCCTGGGCCAGCTCCGGAGGCGATTCGCTCAGACAGTCGACCACCGTGCTCACGATGGTGTTGACCTGTTCTTCGATCGCCCCCCGGATCTCTTTGGGCGTGAGCACGACCGTCTTGGGCAATCCGGTCGAGACCTCGCGCCCGCGGACCTCGGCCCGTACCTCGCCGGCATAGGCCATGGCCGACCCGATGGCCAGCTTGATGTCCTCTCCGGTGCGCTCGCCGATGGCTATGCCGTACTCGGTTCGCACGTAGGCCTGGATCGACGCATCGATGTCGAAGCCGCCGCACCGGATGGCCCGGACGGCCACCAGACCGCCCAGCGAGATGACCGCCGTCTCCGTGGTCCCCCCGCCTACGTCCACCACCATGTTGCCCATCGGCTCGTGGATGTCGAGCCCGGCGCCCATGGCCGCCGCCATCGGCTGCTCGATGAGGTAGGCCGCCGAGGCCCCCGCCCGCCGGGCTGCCTCTTTGACCGCCCGCCGTTCGACGGAGGTGATGGCCGAGGGCACGCAGATCAGCACCCGGGGCCGATTGACCTTGGAAACGCCGGCCCGACGGAGCAGCAGGCGGATCATCCGCTCGGTGATGTCGAAGTCGGTGATCGCCCCTTGACGCAACGGGCGCACGGCGACGATGTAGCCCGGGGTCCGGCCGATCATCTGCCAGGCCTCGTTGCCGACGGCCAGGACCTCATGGGTCCTGGTGTTGAGGGCGATGACCGTCGGCTGGTTCAAGACGATGCCCCGACCCTTGGCGTACACGAGGGTGTTGGCCGTTCCCAGATCGATAGCGAGGTCCCGAGCCACGGGGACATCGTAGGGCTCCCCCCTGGGTACGGCGGTCCACGCGCTCGAAACGAGACCGGTTGAGAGGACGGACGACCCTCGTCGAGATCGTGGGGCGACGTCCGGAAGCACAAGGACCTCGGTAGTCTGCAGTCGATGCACGGAGGGTTCCCGGAGGCCGACGATCCGGATCCGGACGACGCGGATCATGAAGATCCGGAGCTCGATCGTATTCGGGGATGGTTGTCTCCCGACGACAGATTGTGGCGACATCCGTCGGAAATGGGCGGGGCCGGGGCCGTCACGCCGCGCCCGACCTCGACCGTGGACCGCAGCCGGTCCGGTCAGTGGGTGGCCAGTACCGCAGCAGTCTGCGTCGTCGGAGCGCTGCTGGTCGGGGGACTGCTCATGGCCAACACGGGTGCGTCGCCGACTGCCTCCCCCCGCAGCACGGCCACGACCACGGCCGATGTCGTGGGCAGCCCCACCACCGAACAGGGTGACGAGCGCACCATCACCAAACGGCAGATGGCCCAGACCCTGTCGACCATCGGCCCATCCATGGTGGCCCTGACCGTGACCGCCGCCGGTCGGACCACCCACAGCGCCGGGGTCACGGTCGAGAGCGGCGGCATCGTGGTGGCCCTGGCCAGCGCGGTAGCCGGCGCCACCTCGATCACCACCGTTGACCCAGGTGGACACCGGACGTCGGCGGCCCTGTTGGCCAGTGATCAGAACTCGAACCTGGCCATCCTCCGCGTGAACGCCAATTTGCCTGTGGCCCAGTTCAGTGACGGCGACATGAAGCCCGGTGACGCCACCGTGGCCGTGGCCCCTCAGCCTCGGGCGAATCGGGCCGGCGGCATCACCGATGCCGTCTACGAGGGGACGGTCCGATCGTCGGGCACGGCGGTGGATGCCGACGCCACCACGTCCGCCATGTCGGCCACCGCGGTCAACGCGCCCCTGGGCGCGGGTGACACCGGCTGCGCCCTGATCAACCACGCCGGTGACGTGACCGGGATCCTGGACACCACCACCACCATGAACGGACGGCGGGTATCGGTGTTCCTCCCCGCCGACCTGGTTGTCGGCGTGGCCACCCAGTTGATCGCCACCGGGTCGGTGCAACACGGCTGGCTCGGGGTCGACGCCAGCGATCTCTCTGCCCCCTCATCACCTCTTGGCACCAGCACGATCAGTACCTCGGCCACCGGCGCATTGGTCGACACGGTGCAACCCGGCGGGGCGGCGGCCCGGGCCGGAATCCAGGTCGGCGATTCGATCGTGGATATCGACGGGAAACCGGTCCGGTCCCTCGCCGACCTGCGCACCCGGCTCTACGCCGAGCCACCGGGGGCGACCATTACCGTGACCTATGACCGGAACGGGGCCGCGTCCACTGTCGGCGTGGAGCTGGTGGGGGCACAAGCCGACGCATCACCGGCAGGCTGACCGCCGTAGCATGCAGGTATGACCTCTCAGGGCCCAGGAGACAGGGGCAGTCCTTTTCAGTTCCTCCTCGGCGACTTGATGAACATGTTGGGTGGCGCCAACACCGACCAATGGGAGCTCACCCGGGCATTCGGCCTGAACGTGGCTTCTGGTGGGACGGCAGAGCCCAACGTGGAGCCGCTGCAGCGGATCCGGTTGGAGGAGCTGGCCCGAGTGGCCGAACTACACGTCACCGAGACCACCGGCATGCCCATCTCATCCGACGGCCGCCGCGTGACCTGCATCCCGGTGGGGCGTGGTGAGTGGACGGCGCGTGCCCTCGATGCCTGGCGACCGGCGTTGTCGGCCATGGCCGCCCCGGCCCCAGGTGCGGAGTCGGCGGGGACTCCGCCATCCCCCGAACAGCTCTTCGGCGACGACGCTCAGGGCGAGGGATTCGGCGAGCTCATGAACAAATGGGCCGCCGCCATCGGACCCATGTTCGTCGGCCTTCAGCTCGGGTCGGTCGTCGGTCACCTCTCGCAGCGGGCGCTGGGCCAGTACGTGCTCGCCCTCCCGTGGCCACCGGCCGATGAGCTCCTGATCGTCACGGCCAATGTCGCCTCGTTCGCCGAGGACTGGAGCCTGCCTGAAGAAGAGGCCCTCCTCTGGGTCTGCGCGCGCGAGCTTGCCTCCCATACGGTGCTGAGCCGTCCCTCGGTCCGTGGCCGGCTCGATGAGCTGATCCGCGAGGTGGCCGAATCGGCCAACGCCGCCCAGAGTGGCCTGTCCGAGCAGCTGCAGTCTCTGGGCGAGGGGGGCATGGACATGGAGGCGCTGCAGTCGCTGTTCGGGGATCCCGACGCCCTCCTCGGAGGCTTGTTGACCCCCGAGGCACGACACTCGTCGGACCAGCTCACCTCGTTGGCCGTGGTCATCGACGCCTATGCCGACCATGTCGCCGAGTCGGTCGGTACTGCCCTGGTCAGCTCACACAGCCAGCTGGCCGAAGCCTGGTATCGGCGGCGCACCGAGCGGGGCAAGGGGGAAGAGGCCGCCGGGGCGTTGTTCGGGCTCGACCTCGAACAGGCTCAGGTCGACCGGGGACGCGCCTTTGTCAGCGGAGTGATCGAGCGAGCAGGCGAGGACGGCCTGGGCCGCCTGTGGTCCTCCGCCCGCAACCTTCCGACCCCGGCCGAGGTCGACGCCCCCGGATTGTGGTTGGAACGGATCGACCTCCCCGGGCTCGATCAACCAGCAGGGGACGCCTGAACCTGGGTACCGCCGCCCGTGGCGGCGCATCTGTCAGGAGGCGGGGGTCTCCACCCCAGGAGTTCCCTGCCCAGGAACCTCGGCGTCGGGCACAGCAACGGCCTCTTCCTCGGGGACACCCAGGTCCCACTCGAGAAGGATGTTCTCCCGCTCGGCGTCACGCACCACCCGCTCGCGGTTGCGCCGGTACTGGGGGTCGTGGGGAGGGAGCAACACCAGGCGGGCCTGGGTGCGCTGGCGGAACTCCTCGATGAGATCCCGGTCGCCGAAGTCGGACTGCACCTCCCAGTGCGGTGCGACCGGGCCGAGGTACACCACCCGGACATGGCCGCGCGGTGGTTGAGGCTCTTCGCTCTCCACAACCTCGGGTTCGTCGGTGGCCGGGGACATCACAGTGGGTTCCTCCTGGAAAGACAGCGAAGCAATCCTACCCGCCGTTGGGATTCGTCCCGAGAGTGACGCTGACGGTCTGTTGCGCGCTCCCTCGGTAGATGCCGACCTGGACGACATCTCCCGGGTTCAGGGGGTGCAGCGCCGTCGTCAGGGCGGTGGCCGTGGTGATGGGCATGCCGTTCAGCGAAACGATGACGTCGTTGGTCTTCAGGCCGCCCTGGGCCGCCGGGCTCCCCGCTTGGACGCTACCGACCAGGGCGCCAGTAGTGGGGGTCAGATGATCCTGTTGTTGCAACGTGGGGGTGACGGTCAAGACGCTGACTCCCATGTAGGCCTTGTTGGCCGCCGGCGTCGGGGTGGGGCTGGTGGCGCCGGGACCGCCGGTCCCCCCCTGCCTCAGGCTGGCCAGCTGGGGCTTCACCGAATCGATGGCGATGGCGAACCCGATGTTCTGGGTGGGTGCGTTCCCCTGGCTGCTGGCAGCCACTGCCGTGTTGATCCCGATCACCTGGGCCTGGGCGTTGACCAGCGGCCCACCCGAGTTCCCCGGGTTGATGGCCGCGTCGGTCTGCAGCAGGCCTGACAAGTTCTCCGTCTTTCCGCTGTCGTCCTGGGTCGTCAGCGACCTGTTCTCGGCCGAGACGATGCCCTGGGTGACCGACGGGCCACCGGACAGGGCCAGGGCGTTGCCGATGGCCAGCACGTCGTCCCCTACTTGCGTCTGCCCCGAGTCCCCTAATGCCACCGTGGGTAGGTTGCTGACGTTGTCGATCTGGACCAGCGCCAGGTCGCGGCTGGGGTCGGTACCGATGACGTGGGCAGGCAACGACTTGGTCTGACCGAACAACGTGGCCGTCACCGACGACGCCCCAGAGACGACATGGTTGTTGGTCAGTACTTCGCCCTGCGGGGTGAGGATCATGCCCGTCCCGGCGGCCTCGACAAAGTCGCCGCCGGAGCTCTGGACCGCGTGGCTGTCGATGGACACCACTGCCGGTTCGACTTTGGCCAATACCGACTGGATGTCCTGGGGCTGGGCCAGCACGCTCTTGTTGGGGAAGAACTTCTCGACCTCCGTCTGTTGGTGATTGATCCCGATCACCGCACCGACACCCGCTCCGATGGCGGCAGCCAGGACGGCGGTGGCAATGACCACCGCCAGCCAGTTCCGGCGGGTCAGCGTATGGCGAACTACCTGGCGGCGCGGCGGGGGCTGGGGATAGACGAACCCGGGTCCGTATCCGGGTGGGCCATAGCCGCCGTAGTGACCTGAAAACCCGTAGTAACCCGGCGAGGGGTAGGGCGATCCCATCGGATAGCCGGGCACAGGCGGGGGTCCCGAAAGTGGTGGTGGCAAAGGAGCCCCGGGCGGCGCCTCGGGGACAGGCAGGGGGCCGGCGCCTGGGGGTGGGGCGGACGGCACGGGGGCTGGAGCGGACGAGGAGGGATCCCTCCCATCAGGGTCCTCAGCGGGTCTTTCCTGGCTTTCCCGGGGTCGGTCGGTATGCCCTTCATAAGAA
>DASXMT010000570.1:0-5557 GCA_036495505.1 Acidimicrobiales bacterium
CGAGAAGACCTGCAAGATAAGGGCCATCGACGCCGCCCCGGTCGCTGCTCCCTCGATGCCGTCCAGAACCCGGGCGGTGATGAGCAGGCCGGCGGTGGGAGCCGACGCGGTGAGCACTACACACACCGCCGCCCCCACCAGTCCCCACAGGTACAGCCGCCTGAGGCCCCAGACGTCGCCGATCTTCCCCAGTACCGGCGCGGCCACTCCGAAGGCCAGCAAAGGACCGGTCGACGTCCAGGTCAGGGTGGAGACCGAGGTGTGGAGCTGGGAGGCCACCTTCGGCAGTGCCACCACGAAGACAGTGAAGGTGATGTTGACCGATAACAACCCGGCCAGCACGGTCCACAAGACCCACCACTGGTAGCGGTCCGAGGAGCGGACCCGATCGTGGGCCCGATGCCGTAGCAAGAGCGGCCAAGGGACGATGACGCCGCCCTCGGCGCCAGCGCCGGCTCCCGACTCGAGGCTCAGCGCCGTCCTCTGGAGCACCTGTGGAGACGCTGTCCTCGCCTGCATCTCAGAAGACGCTGTGCTCGCCGGCATCTCGGCAGACGGCGGCCCTAACTCTTCGGGAGACGCTGGCCCCTCCGGCCCGGTCCCCGGTTCCACGTCAGCCGTCGAGGCGCTGCATCTCCGTTTGCAGCTCGGCCACCGTCCAGCGGTCGTCCTTTTCGATCGTGTCCGTCATCGTCCACGGCTTGAAGAGCCGGATCTCGCCGCCCTGGACGAAGTACACCTTGCCGGTGGCCGGGCAACCCTCGGTAGCCAGGTAGGCCACCAGCGGAGAGACGTTGGCCGGGTCCCAGGAGTCGAACACGGCGGCGTCCCTGGGTGCCTGCACAATGTCCGACAGGCCGGGAGTCTGCTCGGTCATGCGGGTACGGGCGGCGGGGGCGATGGCGTTCACGCGGATGCCGTAGCGGGACAGCTCCTCGGCGGCGATGGTCGTGAAGGCGCCGATCCCCGCCTTGGCCGCCCCATAGTTGGACTGTCCCGGGTTGCCCAGCAGGCCCGAGGTGGACGACGTGTTGATCACGGCCGCCTTGACCTCCTTGCCCGCCTTGGTCTGTTCCCGCCAGTAGGCGGCGGCGTGCCGAGTGGGCACGAAGTGCCCTTTCAGGTGCACGTGGATAACCGAATCCCACTCGTCTTCTGACATGTTGACCAGAACTCGGTCCCGGAGGATGCCGGCGTTGTTGACCAGGACATGGAGATCGCCGTAGGCCTCAATGGCCGCGTCGATGAGTCGCTTGCCGCCGTCCCAGTCGGTGACGTCGTCACCATTGGCGATGGCCTCGCCCCCGGCAGCGGTGATCTCGTCGACCACCTGCTGGGCCGCAGTCCGGTCGTCACCCGAGCCATCAACCGACCCGCCGAGGTCGTTGACCACCACCTTGGCGCCCTCAGCGGCGAATAGCAGTGCGTGCTCGCGGCCGATCCCCCGGCCGCTGCCGGTGATGACTGCTACCCGTCCATCCAGTGCGCCCATGGTTCAGGTCCCTTTCGCATACTCGAATCGGCCAACGTTGTCAGGGCGTTGACGGACCGGTCAAGCCCGAAGTGCCGCTGATGGCGCCCCCACCGCAGTCCCCAGACCGGCCACGACTACGGCCTCGGCCATGGCCAGGACCCGAGTCCGCTCCCCTGCGACCAGGACATACTCCGTGTTGCGGAGGTGTGAGACGGTCCCCACCTTGCGGCCCGTCGGATCGTGGATGCCGATCCGCGCCCCGACGTAACGGGCCGAGTCGAAGGCGAGCACCTCGACGTGTCCCCGGGGACGGCAGAGGTCGTGGAGCTCGGCCAGGGAGAGCCAGGATTCGTCGTTGTAGGAGAGGACGACCACCTCGGCGTCCACCATTCCCACCACCCGGGCCAGGGCATCGGGCATGGTGCGGCGGCTGTTGAACGGGCTCCGCCCCTCGGTGTCTCGGATGTCCTCGCGCTTGCACGCCACCCCGTAGTGGTCGGGTTCGTCCCATTCGATCACCGTCTCCCACACGTGGTAGTTGGCGTCGTAGCGGTGCTGGTTGTAGGGGGGGTCCAAGTAGGCCAGGTCGAACGGGCCCAGGTCGCTACCGGCCACCAGCTCGCAGGCGTCCCCGCGGACCGCATTCCCGGGACCGGCCAGGAGCTCCGGTACGCGCAGTTCCAACGGACGGAAGGAACGAGTGGCCCACTGCTTCAGGTAGGCCATTTGCAGCCCGGTGGTCGAGTCCACCCGATCGGCCGCCTCGAGCAGGCTGGTGATGAGTACCGGCCAGAGCGGTGACCCGGCGAACTCTGACTCGATGGCCGAACGGATGGCGTCGATCCGCGCCCCGTTGTCGGGCTGGAAGTACCTCGACGACACACAGAAGGTCTCGGTGACATAGCCCGGCTCACCGGCCAGGTCGTTCAGCCAGCGCACCGCGTCGGCCAGGATGCCCGGAGCCACGGCGTCATCGTCGGCGTCCGTGGCCACATAGGTCTGGGCCAGCACGTGAGCGGTGCGGGAGGAGTCGACAGCGGTGACGGTGACGCCCTCGTGCTTGAAGGCCTGGCCCACCCGGGTGGTCCCAGTGAACAGGTCAACGGCGGTACGAGCCCCCGACGCCCGGCACAGTTCCCGCAACGCCGGTACCAGCCGTCTCTTGGATCCCAGGTACTTGATCAACGGCGCATCCGCCGGAACCACCAGTCGGGGTCTCTGGCATGCGCATGGAAATGATCGGGGATCTGCCTCATGACCCGGTCGAAGGACCACACGTCGGTACCCAGGCGCCGGTCGGCCACCTCGCCCAGCCGCGCCAGCATGTGCTCGAGCTCGTCTTGCGGTGGCTCAGTGCCGTGGCGCTTCCATACCACCATGGGCACCGAGCACACCTCACAGTCGGCCACCCAGCACACATCGTCCTCGTGGAACCACTCTGTCATCCGTGCTGCTTCGCACAGCTCGCACTCGGGATCGAGTGTCGGTGGCGGTTGCGTCACAGGGGCAGCGGCTGGGTCAGTGTCGGTGGCGGCTGGGTCATAGCGCCGGCGGCTGGGTCATTTGGTGGTTGGGTCATAGCGGCGGCGGCTGGGTCATTTGGTGTATAGGTTGACGGTAGAGCCCGGCTGCACCTGGGTGCCGGATGCTGGATCGGTGTCGAAGATCTTCCCCCCGGCCGGTCCGAACACGCTGCCCACCGTCAGCCCTGCTGCCTGGAGGGCTGTTGTGGCTTTGGCCACCGTCTGCCCGTTCAGCCCCGAGGGCACGGGCACAGGCTGCGGTCCGAGCGACACGTTCACCGTCACGGTGGAGCCAAAGGCCTGCGGGCCGGCACTGGGGTCGGGGGTGGTGCTGATGACAGACCCGGCCGGCACGGTGGAGTTGTAGGCCTGGCTCTGTGTGGCTATGAATCCTGCGCCTTGCAGGGCTGCCGCCGCATCCGAATAGCTGTCTCCGGCCACGCTGGGAATAGCCACGGGCTGGTGACCCTTGGAGGTGGCGATCACCACCGTGGACCCGTAGGGCGCGGTCCCCGACGGGGTTGAGCCGAGGATGGTTCCGGCCGGGGCCGTATCGCTGTACTGCTCGTTGGCGACAGGGCAGACGCCCACCAGGTGAAGGGCCTGGAGCGCCTTGATGGCGTCGCTGCAGCTCGAGAAGGTGGTCAGGTCGGGGAAGGTCACCGGAGGCGGCCCGGTGGACACCACCACCGAGATGACCAGCCCTTCCTTGGCCGTCACCGGGGGGCCGTGGGCTGGAGCCGAAGCCGGCCGCTGGCTGATGATCTGGCCCGCGGGCACGGTGATGTCGAACTGATGGGAGCTCTCGCGCACGGTGAAGCGGTCGTCGGCCACCGCCGCTTGGGCTTGGGCCACCGTCTTGCCCGCCAGCGAGGGAATGGTGTGGCTGGGGGTGAACACCTTGTCGCGCACGGCCACCACCGCACCGGCGCCCAGTAGGGCGAGTACTACCACGATGATGCCGACCACCCAGGGCCACCGGCGGCGGCGCGGCCCTGCCCGCTTGGGCTTCTTCGGCGGCTTCGGTGGACGGGCCGTCTTGGGCCTTTTGGAGCGCTTGATCTTGGTGCCGGGGGCGCCCTCCTCGAAATCGAACACGCCGCTGGCCGGGACGCCGGTCAGGGCAGCGGTGGCGGGAATGCCCAGCTCCGTCGGGTCTTGTCCCCCGCTGGTCACCGGGAGCGTGGGTGCGTCCTGACCTGAAAACCGGTTGATGGCCTGACTGGGGAGCGGGCTCGTGCTCTGACTGGCGATCTGGCTGGGGGATTGACCCGGCGGCTGCCCTGGTGGCTGATCCACGGGCGGCTGGCCCGGCGGCGGGCTCGGCGGAGGGCCCACCGGCGGGGCCGACGGCTGATCCACAGGCGGGGCCGACTGCTGGCCCACAGGCAGCGGTCCCAGAACCGTCGGCGGCCCCGATGGCGCTACCGGAAGCGGCCTCGATGGAGCGCGCGCCGATACTCCTCGGCGGGTCACGGGTTGGGCAATGGGAAGGGGTGTGGGCGGAGGCAGCGACGACCTCATGTCGTACAGCCGCCTGGCCAGCTCGGAGGCGGTGTAGCGCTCGGCCGGGTTCGGCGCTGCGGCCTGAGCCAGCAGCTCGTTCAGCGGGCCCAGCCGCTCGTGGGGCGGAAGGGGGGCGTCGAGCCGACTCATGAGGGTGGCGATGGTCGTGTCGCTCGAGAACGGCACCTCGCCGGTGACCGCCTCATAGAGCACCAGGGTCAATGCGTAGATATCGGCCCGCCCGTCTAGGGGCTGGCCCTGCACCTGTTCGGGCGCCGCGTACCGAGCTGTGCCCAGCACCGCCCCGGCCGGCTCCGTCCAGGCCGCCTCGGCCAGGGCCCGGGCCAGACCGAAGTCGGCGATCCGCAGCCGCCGCTCGTCGCCCAGCAACAGGTTCGCCGGCTTGATATCCCGGTGCACGAGACCGCGGCGGTGGGCGTAGTCCAGCCCGGCGGCCGCCTCCAGACCGACCTGGACCGCCTGTTCAGGGGTGAGCAGTGTCCCGGTGTCGAAGATCTGGCGCAGACTTCCGCCCGAGAGGTACTCCAGCACCAGATAGGGCTCGCGCTCCTGCTCGCCCCAATCGAACACCTGCATGACGTTGGGATGGTTGAGCGCGGCAGCCGCTCTGGCCTCGGCCCTGAACCGCTTCAAGAACGCACTGTCGCCGGCAAGGGCGGGATGGAGGACCTTGATCGCCACCTGGCGGTGCAGGGAGATGTCCTCGGCCAGGTACACGTGTGCGGACGCGCCCGTACCCACCGCCGTGAGTAGTCGGTAACGGTCGCCGAGGACCCGCCCGATGGAGTCGGTGATGCCCGGCATCTTCGTGCCTAGGGTACCGGTCTCCCTGGCACTTTCGGTGGAGCGTCCATAGCTCTGGTCCAGCGGTTCACTGCGTTGTACCCCTTCTCATAGTTTTTCAGACTCGCGATATTTCAGACTCATTGTGCGTGAGGCTCACGGTGTTTCATTCGGATGGGAGCTCTACTGACTCGGACGGTCCTGACTCCGACAGGCCCGACTCCAACAGGCCCGAGAACCCGTTACCGTC
>DASXMT010000571.1:0-7926 GCA_036495505.1 Acidimicrobiales bacterium
GCTCAGCCGCTCGGTCAGCTCCTCTTCCTCGCGCCCGAGGGTGGCGGCGCGTCGCTCGAAGCCGGCCAGCCGCGACGTGATCTGTTCGAGCGTGCGCCGATCCCGGTCCAGGCCCCGCTCCGTGGACCCCAGCTGGCCGCGGGCCACCGTGACCTCCTCTTCGGCCTCGCGCAACGCGGAGCCGTCGCCCCGCTGGTCCAGGTGGGCCTGCAGCTCGACCGCCAACGCGTCGTCGACCGCGGCCAGCTCGTCCTGTTCGGGAGCCAACGCATCGGACTCGGACTCGGCCGCCTCGAGCTCGTGACCCAGCCGCGCCCCTTCTGCCTCCAGGGTGGAGACCACATCGGCGTCGGCCGCGGCATCCAACGCCTGGGCCAGGCTGCGCTGACGTTCCCGGAGCACCCCGGTAAGACCCCTGCCCCGCTCCACCAGGCCCTCTACCCGGCCCAGCGACGACGCCAGGTCGGCCTCGCGCTGGGCGGAGAGCTCGTCGGTGGTCCGGCTGGTGGCCGCGTCCAGGTCGGACAGCGAGACCTGCAACCGTTCTTCTGCCTCCCGCAGCTCGCCCCGGGTCCGCGTCCCGCCGGTGCGACGCCGGTCAAGGGCGGCCAGCTCCAACCCGGCTTCGTGGATGCGCACGGCGCGCAGCTCGTCGACCATCTCGGTATGGGAACGGGCCGCCGCTGCCTGCCGTTCCAGAGGACGGATCTGGCGCTTCACCTCCCTCACCAGATCGAAGAGGCGCTCCAGGTTCTCGTCGGTCGAAGCCAGACGACGCTCGGACCGCTCCCGTCGGCGCCGGAACTTGAGCACCCCGGCCGCCTCCTCGATGACCCCGCGACGGTCCTCGGGACGGGCGTTCAAGATGGCGTCGAGCTGCCCCTGGCTGATGATGACGTGCTGCTGGCGGCCCACGCCGGTGTCAGAAAGCAGCTCTTGGACATCGAGGAGCCGGCACGACGTTCCGTTGATGGCGTACTCGCTGTCGCCCGAGCGGAACAACGTGCGGGTGATGGTGATCTCGGCCAGGTCGGTGGCCAGCTTGCCGGCACTGTTGTCGATGGTCAGGGTGACCTCGGCCCGACCCAGCGCCGGCCGGGAGGCCGTGCCCACGAAGATGACATCCTCCATCTTGGAAGAGCGCACCGTCCTGGGGCCCTGGGCGCCGAGCACCCAGGCCACGGCGTCGACCACGTTTGACTTCCCACTGCCGTTGGGGCCGACGACGACGGTGATGCCAGGCTCGAATTCGAGCATGGCGGCATCGGCAAAGGACTTGAAACCTTTGAGGGAGAGGGACTTCAGGAACACCGGGCGCTCACCCTATCGGCACTGGTGCGGCCGACGGGAGGGCCAGCGAAGGGGCAGTTGAGAGGGGCAGTTGAGAGGGGCAGCGAAGGAGCCGCCGAGAGGGCAGCGATGAGGCAGTCGACGGGGGCAGTTGAGAGGGCGCCGATCAAACCTGGCAGTGCTCGCACAGATATGTCGACCGCCCGCCGGACTTCACCTTGATGACGGTAGCGCGGCACCGTCGGCAGGCCTGGCCCTCGCGGTCATAGACCTGGTGCTGGCCCTGGTAGTCCCCGACCTCGCCGAACAGGTCGCGGTATTGCTCGTCGGCCAACGAGGAACCCCGGTGCTTCACCGCCTCGCTCAAGGTCTCCACCATGGCCCGGTAGAGGCGACGCACCTCCTGAGAGGACAGCGAGTTGGACAGGCGGTCGTAGCGGAGGCCGGCGGCGAACAGGATCTCGTCGGCGTAGATGTTGCCGATGCCGGCTACGAACTCCTGGTCCATGAGCAGGGCCTTCAGCCCCGCCTTCCTGGAGGCCAGCATGACCCAGAACTTCTCCCAGCTCATGACCTCCTCGAGCGGGTCGAAGCCCAAGTGGGCCAGTTCTACGATGCCCTGTCCGTTCTCCGGGGCGGCGGCCACGAAGAGCTCGCCGAATGTGCGGGGGTCGACGAAGCGGAGCTGTCCACCCTGGGTGAAGGTGATCACCACGTGGGTGTGGGGGGCCTTGGGCTCCTTGATCACCTTGGCTCGCTGCAGTTGGCCGCTCATGCCCAGGTGCACGACCAGGGTCTCGCCGTCGTCCAGCCCCAGGAGCAGGTACTTCCCGGCCCGGTCGATGGACTTGATGGTGTGGCCCTCGAGTCGGGCGCGAAAGTGCTTTGCGCTCGGATGGCGCCGGACCGTGCGCCCGTTCCGTACCTCGACCCCCTTGATCTTGCGGCCCACGACCTCACCCTGCAGGTCGCGCCGGATGGTCTCAACCTCGGGAAGCTCAGGCATCCCTTCCGCCTCTCTCATCCCCCATGGCGCCGACAGCGGCCTGAGCGGCCGCTTGCTCGGCATCCTTTTTAGATCGCCCCTCCCCCACGCCGAGGTGCTGGTCAGCAACGTACACCGTCGCCACGTACCGTCGGGCGTGATCAGGGCCTTTTGACTGAATCTCGTAGCGGGGAACACCGCGACCGATGCGCACGGACTCCTCTTGCAGCCGGCTCTTGAAGTCGAACGCTCCTGGTCCGGCGATGGCCAGCTCGATCCTCGTGGCCAAGAGCTCATCGATGAGTCGTCGAGCCTCCTCGAAGCCGCCGTCCAGGTACACGGCGCCGATGAGCGCCTCGATGCCGTCGGCCAGAATGGACTCCTTGGCCCGGCCGCCCGAGCTGTCCTCACCGCGCCCCAAGCGCAGGTAGGGGCCCAGATCGATCTCGGCGGCCACCTCGGCCAACACCCGGGTGTTCACCACCGAGGCACGCACCTTGGCCATCCCGCCCTCGGCCAGGTCTGGGTAGTTGCCATAGGTGTGGTCGGCCACGACGAGGCCCAAAACGGCGTCGCCGAGGAACTCCAGCCTCTCGTTGGAGGGGGCTCCGCCCTGTTCGGCACACCACGATCGGTGCGAGAGGGCCTGCTCCAAGAGGCTGGCATCGGTAAATCGGTACCCGATGCGCTCGACGAGGTGCCCAACCATCGGCTGGGCAGGTTCGGCGACATGAGTCACCGTCCGGGCTCAGGCCCCTTGGAGCTTCGTGTGGACGTAGTCGACTGCGTCACGGACTGAACGGAGCTCTTCGAGGTCCTCATCATCGATGCGGAAGCCGACGGAACGCTCACCCAGCTCTTCTTCGAGCGCCTCCACCAGTTCGATCAAGGCCAGCGAGTCGGCATTCAGGTCCTCGGCAAAGGACGAAGACTCGCTGATGCTGCCGGGCTCGATCTCCAAGATGTCAGCGAGCAGGTCCCTGATCATCTCGAACACCTGCTGACGGTCGAGCGGACCCTTTTCCACGTGGGTCTCTGCTGGCACGGCATCTCCTGGGTCTGGTCGGGCGACATGCCCGTACGGCAGCCACGATGTTACCGGAATACGCCCTGGACGCTCGACTAATCAGCCATTGTTCCTGGTCACGGGTGTTCGGCCGGCGCCGACCCACTTCGTTTCCAGCTGTTTCTAGTATTTTCTATTCTTTTATTTGTTGTTTCACGCATATCTCGCTCGAATGCGCTCCGGTCGGCTCGATGCGCTCCGTTCGGCTCGAATGCGCTCAGCTCAGTTCTGCTCGAATGCGCTCACTTCTGCTCAGCTCTGCTCAGAGCGCTCAGCTCTGCTGGGTGGCTGGCGGTTTGGGCTCATTTACCGTTGGCCGGCGGGGTGGTAGCGGCGTGGCCGTCGTTGCCGGCGGCCACGACGGTGCGGACCACGTTGACCACCTCGGGGCCAGCTTTGGTCACGGAACCACAGTCGAACGGTGGCTGGGGGTCGTATTCGATGGCCAACTGGATGGCCTTCGCCACCCCCCCGCCGGCGATCATCCCGGCCAAGGTGAGGGCCATGTCGATGCCCGACGACACTCCCGCGCTGGTCACGATCTTCCCCTGTTGGACCACGCGCTGGTCGGTGTAACGGGCCCCGAAGGACTCGAGGAGATCGGTGGCGCTCCAGTGGGTGGTGGCGTCAAGCCCTTCGAGCACGCCGGCGCCCCCCAGGAGGAGAGACCCTGTACAGACCGACGTCGTCCACTGGGTCGACTCGTGAACTCGTCGGATCCAGCCGGTGAGCTCGGGCTGGTGCATCAATGACCGGGTTCCAGGTCCGCCAGGCACAACGAGGACATCGCAGCTGTCCATATCGTCGAGCCGGCCATCGGCGGTCAGCGCCAGCGCGCCGGTATCGGCCCGCACCGGTCCGGTCTCCGTGGCTACGAAGACCACCTCGGCACCAGGGAGGCGGGAGAGGACCTCATAGGGACCGACTGCGTCGAGAGCGGTGAAGCGTTCGAAGAGAGGGATGACAATGCGCACTGGGTCTCCTTGTTCGGGTCGAATGCAGGGGGTCTGTCGGTGGAATCGGATGTGGGGGTCTTGTTGATCCGATCGGATGTAGTGGTCGCATTGATCGAGTGGTGGTCCTGAGGGTCAGGTGGTGCTGTGGCTCCGAAATCGGGGCTGGCCCGGCAACGGCGCCGGATTCGGGGCCGGCCCGGCAGCCACAGGGGCTTCGGGGCCGGCAACGGCGGGCGCTGCAGGGCCGGCAACGGCAGCCCCGACGTCGACCGGGCTGAAATGGCGGCGGTACTCGCCGGGCGTGACTCGCACCGTCCGCTTGAACACCCGATGGATCGTCTCAAGGGTGCCGAACCCGCACACCCGAGCAACCTCGGCCAACCCGCACGGTGTGGTCTCCAGCAGCCGGCGGGCCGCCTCGACCCGGACCCCCTCCACATAGGCGGCGGGCGTCACGCCAAATTCCTGGCGGAAGACACGTGCGAACGTGCGGGTGCTCATTCCGACCTGCTCGGCCATGATCGTCACCGACAGGTCCTCGCCGAAGTGGTCGGCGATCCAGCCCTCGAGGTCCCGTAGGGACGACCGCTGGGGGCGCTGGGCCGCCAGCTGGGCACTGAACTGGGCCTGGCCACCGGGACGCTGCACGAACAGAACCAGCCACCGAGCAACGAGGCGTGCCACGTCGGGACCCAGATCCTCCTCGACAAGTGCCAGCGCCAGGTCCATGCCCGTCGTGACCCCGGCGGAGGTCCACACATTGCCGTCCCGGACGAAGATCGAGTCCGGGTCGACGGTGACCGAAGGGAAGGATTCGGCCAGGAGTGCGCATGAATCCCAATGGGTCGTGGCCCGTCGCCCGTCGAGCAAGCCGGCCCGAGCAAGAAGGAATGCACCGCTGCACACCGATGTGACCCGCCTCGAGCGGCGCGCCGCCGTGCCGATCCAGGCCACCAACCGCTCGTCCCGGACCGCTTCAACGGTTCCGGTCCCGCCCACCACCACCAGGGTGTCGATGGGGCCCACCGAGCTGTCGACCGAGCTGTCGGGCGCGATGTCGATTCCACCGGACGACCGAACCGGCCGGCCGTCGACGGACACCACCTCGAGCTCGTAGTGGGGGCTGTGTGGGCCCTCGGGGCCCTGCTGGCCCTCGGGGCCCTGCTGGCTGTCGGGGCCCTGCTGGCCAAGCCGACCGTTCTGGCCCAGGGGGTCGCCCTCGCCTCGGACGTCCTGGGCACGCCGCCCCGATGTCAGACGGTTGGCCAAGGCGAACACCTCGAACGGCCCGGTCAGATCCAGGATCTGCAGGTCTTGGTAGACGACGAACACGACAGGCTTTGGCACAACGCGATCTTGCGCTGATTGGGAGTTGGCTGCAATGACAGATACATGACGATTTCTGCCATGAGTGCAACGCACGCCCCACCGTGCCTCTGGCACGGTTCATGACGCAGAAACATTGCGGCAACCCGTCAGACGCAACGACGTCGTAGAACGGGAACGTGCAGGGTTCGACACCACTGACGGCGCCCACCCATGAACTCGTTGTCAGCGGAGAACAGGGGCCAGACAGCGGAGAGCAGCCGCCAGCCAACCGCGAGGCCGCGTGGCCGTCCTACCGACCGGGGCCCTTCCACGACGAGCTCGTCAGCCAAAATGGCATGCCCCGTCCCATGGCTGAGGCCCTGTGGCGACGGATCGCCGCCCTGGGACCCGAGGCCTTGGCCGAGCGGCAGGTCGCGGCCGACCGGGAGATGCGTGCCATCGGGGTGACCTTCACGGTCTACGACGACGGCAAAGGGGTGGACCGGGCCTGGCCATTCGACGTCATCCCCCGGGTGATTCCAGCCGACGAGTGGCACCATATCGAGAGGGGCCTTGTCCAGCGCCTCTATGCCCTCAACCTGTTCATCGATGACGTGTACCACGACCAGCGCTCGGTCAAGAGCGGGCTCGTCCCACCCGAACTGGTCACCGGTTCGCCAACGTTTCGCAGGGAGTGTGTGGGGATCGATCCGCCCGGCGGCATCTGGGCCCATATCTGCGGCAGCGACCTCATACGCGATGGCGATGGGACGTTCTACGTGCTCGAAGACAACCTCCGCGTTCCGTCGGGCATGTCCTATCTGCTCGAGAACCGCATGGTGGCCAAGCACGTCTTCCCCGAGCTGTTCCGGGACTACAGCATCGAGCCGGTCGACCCGTTTGTCGGCCAGATGGTCAACCTGTTGTCGTCCGTTTCTCCTTCCCCCCGCGAGCCCACGATCGTCGTACTCACGCCGGGCATCCACAACTCCGCCTACTTCGAGCATGCGTTCCTGGCCCAGCAACTCGGAGTCGAGCTCGTCGAAGGCAGCGACCTTGTCGTCCTCGACGACGACTGCGTCTACGTACAGACGATCGGAGGCCTCGAGCGGGTCGACGTCGTCTACCGACGGGTCGACGACCTCTTTCTCGATCCCGAGGTGTTCCGCCCGGACTCGGTCCTGGGGGTGGCCGGGGTGGTCCGAGCCTGGCGGGCCGGCCGAGTGGCCCTCGTCAACGCACCAGGAGCCGGGGTGGCCGACGACAAGGCTCTCTACGCGTTCGTCCCCGACATCATTCGGTTCTTCCTGGGGGAAGAGCCCATCCTGGCCAACGTGCCGACGTTGCGCTGTGCCGACGAACGTTCGCGCCAGTACGTCGCCGCCAACCTGCGCTCCCTCGTCATGAAGCCGACCAGCGGGTCGGGAGGAGCTGGCATCGTCATCGGCCCACAGGCCACTGCGACCGAGCTCGCAGAGACCGGACGGATCATCGAGGAGAACCCACGCGGTTGGGTGGCCCAGCCGGTCCTCTCCCTGTCGACCGCTCCCACCTTGTGCGACGGGGAGGTGGTGCCCCGTCACGTCGACCTCCGCCCGTTCACCTTGGTCGGCCCCGACGGCGCCTACGTGACCAGGGGCGGGCTCACCCGGGTGGCCACGGTGGAGGGATCGCTGGTGGTCAACTCGTCCCAGGGTGGCGGCAGCAAGGACACATGGATCGTCGACCCCGACCTGTCGGGGGCCCGTCCCCCGGCACCGGCATCCGGCTCAGTCATGGCCACGCTCAATCGATCGATCCAGACACCCTCCCCCCTCGCCTCGGACGCTTCGAACGGCGCCGCCCAGTGAGGCATGCATCGCTTACGAAATCCGCCAGACCCATCGGCGGAAGACCCGCAGACAATCCGAGAAGACTCACAGGAAGGAGATGAGGGTGCTGCTCGCACGCATGGCCGAGGCCGTCTATTGGGCCGGTCGATACCTCGAACGAGCCGAGTGCACGGCTCGGATTATTCAGGTGCACGTCGACACGCACATCGACCTACCCGTCGGCGAAGACGTGGGATGGGAGCCGTTGCTCACCATTGCCGGAGCGGACACGGCCTTCACCGAGCGGTTCGGTCCCGTCGGCGAGGCGGGCATGGTGGGCCGGAACGGCGATCTCCGCAACGCGGCCAACCGTGCGCCGGGTGCCCCGGGTGCGCCGGGTGCGCCGGGTGCCCCGGGTGCGCCGGGTGCGCCGGGTGCCCCCAAGATGGCACTGGGTGGGGCGGACGAGGCGGATGTCATCGAGTTCCTGCTCGTCGACCAGGCTGGTCA
>DASXMT010000572.1:0-4748 GCA_036495505.1 Acidimicrobiales bacterium
TCCAGGGCGGCACCCGGGGCGGAGCCGGAATCCAGGGCGGCACCCGGGGCGGAGCCGGAATCCAGGGCGGCACCCGGGGCGGAGCCGGAATCCAGGGCGGCACCCGGGGCGGAGCGTCCAGCCGACGGTTCGGTCCCACCGGGGGCAAGACAATTCGGTCACTCTCACCTGTGAGCCCGGTTCTGCTGACTCGGGCCGATGACGACCAGGTAGGACTGACGATGGCTGACCACCCGGGCGGCTCGAGGACGATCACTGGGGTGGCTACCGGAGCCGACAGGGTGCGGGGTCGGCTGTCCACCGTGGTCTGGCGGCCGGCACCGGAACGAAGCGCCCGCGTCCTCATCATCACCGCCGGAACCTCGGACCTGCCGGTGGCCCAGGAGTGCCAGGCGACCCTGATGGCGCTAGGTTTTCGACCGGAGCTCCTACCTGACTGCGGTGTGGCCGGGATTCATCGGCTCCTGGCCTCCGCCGACACCTTGGCCGAGGCCGACGCCGTGGTCGTGGTGGCGGGGATGGAAGGTGCGCTGGCCAGCCTGGTCGGCGGCATTACGCCGGCCCCCGTCGTGGCCGTCCCCACCAGCACCGGGTACGGAGCCGCACTGGAAGGCGTCACTGCCCTGTTGGCCATGCACGCGTCATGCGCCGCCGGCGTCGCCGTGGTGGGCATCGACAACGGGTACGGCGCCGGCTGCGCTGTTGCCCGGATGCTGCCGTGAGCGAGACGGGAGCGGGCGAGACACGCCCGGGCGAGACCGGGGCCGGCACAGGCAGGGGCGCAACGGCTTGGTTCCACTGCTTTGCCGGCATTGCCGGCGATATGGCCATGGGCAGCCTGCTCGACGCCGGCGCCGATATCGACGAAGTCCAGTCCATGCTGAAGCGCCTGCCCTTTGCTGGCTGGTCACTCCGCACCGAGCCGGTCCTGCGTGGGGGCATCGCCGCCACCCGGGCCGTGGTGTCGGTCACGGACAACGTCGTGGTCCGGACGCACGCCCACATCGTCGGACTGGTTGAAGCGGCGGCGCTGCCCGATCGCGTGGCGCGACGATCGCTTGCCGTATTTGCTGCCCTGGCCGAAGCCGAGGCCCGCCTGCACCGGCGTCCCGTGGATCAGGTCCACTTTCATGAGGTGGGAGGGCACGACACCATCGTGGATGTCGTGGGCACGGTGGCCGCGCTCGAGGTGCTGGATGTCGATGTGGTGACCGCCAGCCCGGTAGCCACCGGCACGGGGATGGTGCGGGCCGCCCATGGCATGCTCCCCAACCCTGCCCCAGCCGTGGTGGCGTTGCTCGAAGGCGCTCCCCTATGGGGGCGAGACGTTGCTGTGGAACTGACCACGCCCACTGGGGCCGCCCTCTTGGCCGCACTGTCATCGGGATTTGGTCCGATGCCCTCAATGCGCATTGTCGCCAGCGGTTTCGGTGCCGGGACGCGCGAGCTCGACGAGTTGCCCAACTGCACCCAGGTCGTGTTGGGACAGCCGGTCACGCTCCCCGGCACCTCACCTGACGCCGGAGCCGGGCAGCTGGTCACCCTGCTCGAGGCCAACGTGGACGATGCCACCGGCGAACAACTGGCCTATGCGGCGTCAGCCATGCTCGAGATGGGGGCGCACGATGCCTGGCTCAGCCCTATCCTGATGAAAAAGGGGCGCCCGGGCGTCACCATCCACGTCCTCTGCGACCCGGCTGACGGCGCGCGGTTTCGGGCATCGCTTCGAGAGGAGACGGGAACGCTTGGCGTCCGGGGCACAACGCTCCAGCGGTGGCCGGTGCCAAGAACGATGGGCTCCATCGAGGTTGATGGTCACGCCATTGGAATCAAGGTCTCACCGGGTCGCATCAAGGCGGAATTCGACGACGTCGCCAGGGCCGCTCGGGAGACCGGCACGCCGCTCCAGCAGGTTGCCGCTCGGGCGGAGGCCGCGTGGCGTACCCAACAGTGCGAAGCTGAGACGGACGCCGGACCGCTAGGCCGAGATCGGGACGAGGATCCCACCGCGTAACGGGATCCCACCACGTAACGGGATCCGACCGCCTGACAGAGGATCTCAGCGGTAGCGGGACCCCATCACCTGACTCGATCGGGGCGCCGCTCATGCAACCGGCGTGGTCACTTGACCCAGGGATATCCCCTGATTCCCGGCAACGTTGGCCCTGGATCGGCTTTGAAGTCATCATCGTCAGCGATTTCGAAGATCAAGCGGATCTCCGTGCTTTCGCAGACCTCTGCGATGCGATCGTGACGATCGATCTCCGCCGCAGCGAGACGTTCTTCGAGCTCGGCAAGGTCCTCGGCATTGGCATCGACGAACCCCACTGTCACGATCTCCCGCTGGTCGAGGATGCCGGCTCCCGCGAGCACCCGAGCCGATGTCCCGTAGCCAACCTCAGGAAACCAGGCCGTGCGGAAGTCCTCGTAAGTCTTTCCCTCGCGCAGCTTCCGCGCCAGAACGATTCCCAGCATGTGGCCCCCTCGATTGGCATCAACAGCAGCAACCATCGAATCTACCCGGCGCCCGCGTCGTGACGACGAGTGGCCGGAAATGCACAACCGGAGATGGACCCGGTCGGATTGGGCGCCAGGTTTGCCGGTCGGGCCCATCGAACCTCGCGCCGCCTCGCGGATCCCTGACTACTCGATGGCCAGTCTCGGTTGACTTTCGGACGTCGACGCACCTGGCGTAGCCAGTTCACTGGCGGCCGCCGGTATGTCGTCGGCCTCACTCTGGCCAACTGGTGACTGCGGGGGCGACCACGTCCAGTGATCGCCCTGGTGCGCCAGGAGGTGCCTTTGATGCGTCTTGAGGTAGTGGTGCCAGTGGCACAGCCGAGCGAGATTGTCGAGCTTGGTGGGGCCACGCTCGATCACGGGAACGATGTGGTCGATCTCCAACCCGTCTCTGACGTCGCACCCGGGCACCACGCAGTGGGAATCCCGCTCGATGAGCGCTCTGCGAATGGAGGCCGGAATGGTCCTTCCCGCGTGGGCCACGCCCTTCACATCGACACCGTTGGTCACCAACACGCTGAGGATCGAGTCCTCGGCCAACAGCCGTGCTGTCGCCACCGGGATCGGTCCGATCCCAGGGATTTCGCAGATCTCGCCAGGTTCGACATGACCCCGCAGCAACGCCTCGTGGTCGACCCGCACGTGAACCATCGTTGACGGCGACGAGGATCGGTCGGCACCCGAGGGTGAAGCAAGACCGACCAATGCATCTGCGGCATATGCCGCCATCGGTTCGTGACGACCGCATCGCCGACCCTCTGCAGCCAGCCTCGAAGTCTCAGACTTCACCACGGCCACGAGTTTCGCGCCCTCATCGGGAGTCAGGCGGGCGTCAAAGCGGACTGCACCCTCGTTGTCGGTCCAGTGACGCAGGTAGCGGCCCCGCCGGATCTTCTCGTACCGAGCAGTGCCGTCATCAGCAGTAGCACGGACCCTACGGCACCGCAGCTTCAAATTGTTCATCGTCTGCTGCCCGGCCGCCTCTACCAGCTCGTCCTCCGCATCGGGCTTGTGGATCGCGGCACCAGCGATCTCCCGAGTCTGTGCCTCCGAGAGGCGGCCGTCTCGCAGTGCGTCCTCGGTGGCCGGAAGCGAGCCGAGTTGTCGCGCCGTCTGCAGCGTGTTGATGGCAGAGCCGAGACCGGTGCCGGTCTGGCGGGCCATCATGTCGGCGGCCGAGCGGTGTCCGTCCTTCCTCCAGACGTTGGACGACTCGACTCGGCGTGCGGCCAACAGCTTGCCTGCGGCAGCCAGCTTCTCGATGGCGACGAACGCCTCGAGAAGACGCGCCGCGTCTGGTCCTGAGGTCCGCTCAGGCTCGAAGGCGCTGACCTGTTGGCGTAGTTCTGATGCGATTCGTTGTAGATCCGAGTACATCATGTAGTTAGAGTGCCAGCCGGGTATGACAGGGGCGTTCCGTGAAGTCCGGACTATTCGGCCTGACTATTCGGCCTGACTATTCGGCCGCCTCGGCCAGGGCCTCGGCCAGGGCCGGGTGGACCAGCATGCTCTCCACGATGTCACCGACGCGTAGGCCCGCGGTCACGGCTACGGCCAGGACCGAGATCAGCTCGGCCGCGTTCTGACCAACGATCGAGCCACCAAGGACCACGCCGGTGGCCGGGTCGGACACGATCTTGACGAATCCGCGGGCGTCGTTGTTGATGAGCGCCTTGGCAGTGGCGGCGAAGGGGACCTTAGTCACTATGATCTTCCGACCCTCAGCGAATGCGTCCGCTTCGGCCAGGCCGACATCAGCGATCTCCGGTTCGGTGAAGATGGCCGACGCTGCCTTGTCGTAATTGAGATGCCGGTGGGCGGCGGTGTGGCCGACCACGACGTGCTCGGCGATCTTTCGCCCCTGCATGAACGCCACCGAGGCGAGGGGCAGCTTGCCTGAGAGGTCCCCGGCTGCATAGATATGGGACACCGAGGTCTGGCAATGATGGTTCACAGGTATGTAGCCGCCCGAGTCCACGCTCAGTCCCGCCGTCTCCAGCCCCAGCGACTCCGAGTTGGGAATCGACCCGATGGCCAACAAGGCGTGTGAGCCCAGCACGATTCGCCCATCGTCGCACCGGACGGTCACCCCGTCCGGCGTACGGTCGATCCCCACGGCACGGGCGCCCTTCAACAGGCGAACCCCGCGCCGCAAGAAGTCGTCCTCCAAGACGGAGGCAACCTCGGGATCCTTCAGGGGCAGCACCTGTTCACGGCTGACCACCAGC
>DASXMT010000573.1:0-20349 GCA_036495505.1 Acidimicrobiales bacterium
CTGCGCCGCGTCCCCGAGGACGAGATCGAGCGCCGCATCGCCGTCCGCCTGAAGCGCCAGGAACTCCTCACCACCGTCGGCGCGCCCCAGGTCTGGTCGGTCATCGACGAGGCCGCCCTGCGCCGCGCTGTCGGCGGCCCCGAGGTCATGCTCGAGCAGATCTACCACCTGATCAAGATCGCCCGGCTGCCTAACGTCAGCCTCCAGGTCATCCCGTTCCGGGCCGGCGGCCACGACGCCGCGGGGGGCTCGTTCACCGTGCTGCGGTTCAGCCAGCCCGACATCGCCGACGTCGTGTACCTGGAGCAGCTCACCGGCGCCCAGTACCTGGAACGGCGGGCCGACGTCGACCACTACCTCGACGTGATCAACCGGCTGAGCGCGAAGTCGCTGAGCCCGGCCGACACCATCGCCTTCTTCGCCGAGATCACCCGCGAGACCGCGGCCCCCTGAGCCGCGCCCGGCTGGGGCTGGGGTTGCGGGCGGCCGGATCGCGTGCTGCAGCCGGACCGGAAGGCGCGGGTTCATGATCGCGGAAATCCGTCCGCGAATATCGCTTACCGCTTTCCGCGATCATGGCGGTCGGCCTGCAGACGGACGGGGCCCGCAGACGGACGGGGCGGATAACGCCCCTAGGACTCGGCCAGGCGGCCGTCTTCCAGGCGGAGCACGGAGTCGGCGAGCTCCAGCAGCGCGGCGTCGTGGGTGGCGACTAGCGCGGTGATGCCCTCGGACTGGACCACGGTGCGCAGCAGCCGCATGATCTGCCGCGCGGTCTCGGAGTCGAGCTGGCCGGTGGGCTCGTCGGCGATGAGCAGCTCCGGGCTGACGGCCAGGGCCCGGGCGATGGCGACCCGCTGCTGCTGGCCGCCGGACAGCTCGCTGGGCCGCTGGGCGGCGTGCTCGGCCAGGCCGACGATGGCCAGCATGAGCTGCACCCGCTCCTCGCGCTCGCGTCGGCTGACGCCGGCGATGCGCAGCGGTATCCCGACGTTCTCCGCCGCCGAGAGCATGGGGATCAGCCCGAAGGACTGGAAGATGAAGCTGACGGTGCCCCGGCGCAGCAGCATCCGGTCGTGCTCGGTCATGACGGTCAGGTCGCGCCCGCCGATGCGGACCTGGCCGCCGGTGGGCGTGTCGAGCCCGCCGATGATGTTGAGCAGGGTGGTCTTGCCCGAGCCGGACCGGCCGCTGAGCGCGGTGAGCTGGCCCTTGGGGATGGCGAAGCTGACCCCGCGCAGGGCGTGCACGGCGGTGCCGCCGTGCCCGAAGGTCCGGGTCACGTCGACGGCCGAGACCATGGCCGGGGCGGTCACGGCGGGCGACATCCCGCCCGCCTCCCCTGCCCGCTTCATGCCCGGTCCCCCGCTCCGCCTCGCCGGCTGTCGGGCCAGACACCGATGTGGTCGGGCTCCTGCTCCAGGCGGACCCGGTCCTTCATGCCCAGCTCCTCGATCATGTCGCGGGGCAGCTGGACCCGGCCGGCCCGGTCCAGCACGGCGTACTCCACGGCGTGCCTGCTGCTGGCGCCGCTGCCGTCCTCGACGTCGTGCCGCAGAGTCTCGCTGCTGGTCCGGCCGTCGCGGATGGCCACGGTCCGGCTGACCTGATCGGCCACGGCCGGGTCGTGGGTGACGACCAGGACGGTGACGCCGAGCTCGGCGTTGGCGGTCAGGAGGCCGTGGCGCTGCTCGACGAGATGTTCGCCGAGCGCGACTTTGCCGACTGGAAGAAGATCCTGTTGGACGCCAAGGGCGTCTGGTCCCCGGTCCAGACCCCGAGTGAACTGCTCGAGGACCCCCAGGCCCTGGCCAACGGCTACATCCGGGACGTCGAGGCGGCATCGGGGACGGTGTTCCGCATGGTCCCCTCCCCCCTCCAGTTCGACGAGACCCCGCCGGACCTCACCCGGGCACCCGAACACGGCGAGCACACCGACGAGGTCATGGGCGAGCTCGGCCTCGACATGGACGCCATCATGGACCTGAAGATCAAAGGCGTGATCCTCTGAGCGCCTCATCGGGCCCGGCCCACTAGGAGCGGCAATGGAACTGTGGGAGCTGGTCGCTCGAGAAAGCATTCGGGACCTGGTGGCCCGGTACAACGCCAATGGCGACTCCGGTCGCTTCGAACAGATGTTGCAGCTGTTCGCCGACGATGCCGTCATGGAGCTGGTGTCGGCCGATGGGGAAGTCCAACAGTTCGAGGGCATCGAGCAGATTGCCACCATCTTCACCGGGACCAAAGCCGGGTGGGATGACGCGGCTTCCGGCACCGAGGCCAGCCGCCATCACATCCGACATTTCGTGGCCACCCATCAAATCGACCTGGTCGACGCCACCCACGCCACCGGCAGGAGCTACTACGCCGTGGTCATGCCGCACGGTCTCGACCATTGGGGCCGCTACCTCGACGAGTACGAGGAGCGCGACGGTCGTTGGCGGATCACCCGCCGCCGCGCCCTCTCCGACGGCAGGACTCGAGGAGGGTTCGCGGACTGAAACCGAGAAGGCGCCGGCGCCAGCCCTAGAAGACGCCGGCGCCGCTCAGCAGGCGGGCTCGGAGGAGCTGGGCCAGCCGATCGCGGTGGAATGGGCCATCGCCGTAGCTGAGCCCGGCGAACTGTGAGCGCTTCATATAGAGGTGAAGGTCGTGTTCCCAGGTGAACACGATGCCCCCGTGCACCTGCAGCCCGGAGGCCATGACCCGCTTGGCCGCGTCGGAGCACCACACCTTGGCGGTGGAGGCAGCGACGGAGGCGTCGGGCTCGCCCGCGGCCATCGCCCATGCTGCGTACCAGGTGCTCGAGCGCATCCCCTCCACGTCGACCACCATGTCGGCGCAGCGGTGCTTGACGGCCTGGAAGCTCCCGATGGGCTGGTCGAACTGCACGCGGTCCTTGGCGTACTGGGCCGCCATCTCGAGCACCCGTGACGCTCCACCCAACAGCTCGGCCGCAGTTCCGACCGCACCCCGGTCGAGGAGGCCGACGGCCAGTCCATCGCCCTCCAGCAGGCTGGCCGGCGTCTCGTCGAAGGTCAGCCACGAGAGGACCCGGGTGCCGTCCATGGCCGGCTCGGCCGAGGGGCGCCCGACCGATGCCAGGTCGACGGCGAAGACGCCGGTCGACGTGGCCACCACGGCGACGTCGGCCACAGCCGCCCCTTCGACCGGGCCGATCCGGCCCGACAGCGTCCACCGCCCGCCGGCGTCGATCGCCGTCACCGCATCGGGACGCCTGTTCCAACCCACGCAGCCCATGCGCTCACCGCCGGCCAGGTCGGCCACCCAGTTCGCCGGGTCGTGCTCGGCCGACGCCAGCACCGTGAGGGCCAGCAAGCTCGGGAGGAACGGGACCGGTGCTGTGTGCCGGCCGATCTCCTCCAACAGGACGGCCGCCTCCACCCAGGTCATGCCGATCCCCCCCTGCGCCTCATCCAGGGCGACGCCCAACCATCCCTGTTCGGCCATGGCCTGCCACAGGCCGGCGTCGAAGGATTGCCCCGACGCGAGGTGCGCCCGCACCCGTTGGGGATCGGCCCTGTCGTCGAGCAGGCTCCGAGCTGCGGACTGCAGCACCTGCTGATCTTCCGACAGTTCGAAATCCATGGCCGGCATGGTACCGCCGTCCCGTATGCCAAGCTGGCGCCGTGGACCTGACGCCCACCCCTGAACAGCAGGCCTTTCGGGCCGAAGTCCGCACCTGGTTGATGGAGAACCTGCCCTGGGATTACGGACAGGGGCTCCCGCCACGCTTCGAGGATCTCGGCGAGGAGGTGTCGTTCCTTCGGCGCTGGCAGGCATCCCTCGCCTCGGGAGGATGGGTGGGGGTGGCTTGGCCTGCTGCCTACGGCGGCCGGGGAGCCGGGCCCAACGAGCACTTCATACTGCAAGAGGAGCTGGCCCGCGCCCGTGCCCCCGAAATGGTCGGTCGCATCGGCCTCAACCTGGCCGCGCCCACCTTGTTGGCCCACGGTACCGACGAGCAAAAGGACCGTTGGCTGTCCCGCATCCGGACGGCCGAGGACCTGTGGTGCCAGCTGTTCAGCGAGCCGGGGGCGGGGAGCGACCTGGCCGGAGTATCGACCCGGGCCTCGCCGGTGGCGGGCGGTTGGCTGGTCAACGGCCAGAAGGTCTGGACCTCCTACGCCCAGTTCGCCGATTGGGGTGTGTGCCTGGCCCGCACCGATCCCGATGCACCAAAGCACAAGGGCATCTCCTACCTGGTCGTCGACATGCACGACCCGGGAGTCGAGGTGCGGCCATTGGTCCAGCTGACCGGCGAGGCCGAGTTCAACGAGGTGTTCCTCGACGACGTGTTCGTGCCCGAGGACCGACTTATCGGTCCCGAGAACGAGGGATGGCGGGTGGCCAACTCCACGCTGTCGCACGAACGGGGCGTCAATCCCCGCCAGCTGGTCATCCACATGCAGCTCTTGGAGGAGCTGTTGCGCCTGGCCGAGACCACCGGGGCCTTCGACGAGGACCGACTGCGAAGTGCTCTGGCCCAGGCGTACGTGGAGATCCGGATCTTCCAGCTGCACAACCTCCGCAGCGTCAGCCGCCTCTCCCGCGGGCTCGACCCCGGACCCGAGGGCAGTGCCCTCAAGCTCTACTGGAGCGAGATGTCCAAACGGTTCCATGACACGGCCATGGCCGTGGTCGGCGACGCCGCACCCCTGTGGAAGGGGGCAGAGGCCAATCCCGGTGACGGCCAGTGGCAGCGGTCATGGCTCTACTACCAGGCCTCGTCCATCTGGGCCGGGACCAACGAGATCCAGCGCAACGTGATCGGCGAGCGGGTCCTCGGGCTCCCCCGCCCGCCCCGCCACTAGGACTGATCAGCCGCACTCCCCCCAGGTACCGCTCTTGCCGGTTGAAGAGTCCCGATACGCTCCGCGGGGCCGACGCCGTCCGGTAGTCGGGTACCCGATCGAGGAGTGGGGCTATGAGCCCAGCAGGAGCCGGTGGCCAGTTCGGCGGGGCGATGCGCTCGCTCCGACGCGACGACTCCATCACCCAGGTCAAAGTGACCAAGGGCACGGCCAGGCGGATGTTCCGTTTTGCCAAGCCCTACCGCACCATCCTGATCGTGTTCCTGGTGCTGATCGTCATCGACGCTGTCATCGGCGTGGCCAATCCGCTCATCTTCCGAGCCATCATCAACACGGGCATCCCCAAGCACGACACGGGGTTGATCGTCGGACTGGCCCTTTTGGCCGGAGCTCTGGCCCTGGCCGGTGCTGGGCTCTCCATCGGTGAGCGATGGGTCTCGGCCAAGGTGGGCGAGGGGCTCATCTTCGACATGCGCTCCCAGGTGTTCGCCCATATAGGCCGGATGCCGCTCGCCTTTTTCACCCGTACCCAGACCGGCGCGCTGATCAGCCGGCTGAACAACGATGTGCTCGGGGCCCAACAGGCATTCACCGACACCTTGTCCTCGGTGGTCTCCAACCTGGTCAGCGTGGCCCTGGTGCTGGTGGCCATGTTCTTCCTGTCGTGGCAGATCACCCTGGTCAGCTTGATCATCCTGCCGGTGTTCGTCGTCCCCGCCCGGCGGGTGGGTCGCCGGCTGTCCTCGATCACCCGGGAGTCCTACGGGCTCAACGCCCAGATGAACACCACCATGACCGAGCGGTTCAACGTGTCCGGCGCCCTCCTGGTGAAGCTGTTCGGCCGCCCGAGCCAGGAGCGGCGGTCGTTCGACGACAAGGCGGGCCGGGTCCGGGACATCGGCGTGACCCAGGCCATGTACGCCCGTTTCTTCATCGCCGCCCTCACCCTCACCGCCTCGTTGGCCACCGCCCTCGTCTACGGATGGGGTGGGGTGCAGGCGGCCGAGGGGGCGCTCAGCATCGGGACCATCGTTGCCTTGGCCGCCTACCTGACCCGGCTCTACGGCCCGCTGACCTCGTTGTCCAATGTGCAGGTCGACGTGATGACCGCCCTCGTCTCGTTCGACCGGGTGTTCGAGGTGCTCGACCTGCCCCCCATGATCGACGAGAAGCCCGACGCCGTGGCCGTACCCGCCGGTCCGGCCCGGGTCGAGTTCGACCATGTCGACTTCCGCTACCCCACCGCCGAAGAGGTGTCGCTGGCCTCGCTGGAATCGGTGGCCGTGCTCGATGCCACCCAGCCTCAGCAGGTTCTGTTCGACGTCAGCTTCACCGCGGAGCCCGGGCAGCTGGTGGCCCTGGTGGGCCCGTCCGGAGCCGGGAAGACCACCATCAGCCACTTGGTCTCGCGCCTCTACGACGTACGATCGGGCGCCGTCCGCATCAACGGGCTCGATGTCCGGGATGCCACCTTCGTCTCGCTGTCGGACACCGTCGGCGTGGTCACCCAGGATGACCACCTGTTCCACGAGAGCATCCGCGACAACCTCCTCTACGCTCGCCCCGGTGCCACCAGGGACGAGCTGGTCGAGGCGGTGCGTGGCGCGCAGATCCTGGACATGGTGGACACCCTGCCCGACGGGCTCGACACCGTGGTGGGCGATCGCGGCTATCGCCTGTCGGGCGGCGAGAAGCAGCGATTGGCCATCGCCCGGCTGTTGTTGAAGGCCCCCGAAGTGGTGGTGCTCGACGAAGCCACCGCCCACCTGGACTCCGAATCAGAAGCGGCTGTCCAACGGGCGCTGCGCACCGCCCTGCAGGGGCGGACGTCCATCGTCATCGCACACCGGCTGTCGACCGTGCGCGAAGCTGATCAGATCTTGGTGCTCGATCACGGACGCATCGTGGAACGGGGCCATCACGATCAGTTACTGGCCGCCGGGGGCACGTACGCCGAGCTCTATCGCATCCAGTTCGAGCGGCAGGACCAGCCGAGCGATGGTTGACGTCACCTCGGCCGCCATCCCGAGCACCAAGCCCAAGTCCAAGCGGTGGGCGCGTGCCGCCGGGACGTTGACGGCGGTGTTCACCTTCATCGGTGTGGTCATCATGCTGTATGTGCTGGCCCAGCTGCCCACCGAGTTCTCGGGGGTGCGCACGGAGACCTGGGTCTGGGCGGTACCGGCCGTGGCGCTGGCCGCCCTGACCTATCTGGGCAGCGCCATCTCGCTCCGCGGTGCGGTGATCCCACCGCTCCCATTGCTGCGCACCACCGAGCTACAACTGGCCGAGGCCTTCACGTCGGTGGCCACCCCCGACGGGGTGGGGAGCGTGGCCCTGTCCAATCGCTTCCTCAGCCATTTCCGCGTGGAGCCGGTCACGGCGGTGGGCGCCTTCACCCTCTCGTCGGTGGCTTCGGGCATCGTGGGGGTGACGGCGGCCGCCATCGCCGCGGCGCTGAGCGCCTCCAACATCAACCTGACCGGGCCCGGTCACCACGACAACTGGTGGCTGATCCTGGGGGCGGTACTGCTCCTCGCTCTGGTTGTCGGGGCCATGGTGTGGATCGACCGCATCCGGCGCCGCGTGCTTCCCCCGCTGACTCGGGCGTTCCGCGATCTGGTGGCCGTGATCCGCCGACCCCGCCGCGCCGCTTCCCTGTTCGGTGGGGAGATCCTGTACACGATGGTCGAGGCCCTTTGCCTGGTGGCCATCCTGCACATGCTCGATGTACGGGCCCCGTTCGGCGTGGTCGTCGTGGTGGTGGTGGCCGCCAACGGCGTCGGGTCCGCCGTTCCCATACCAGGGGCGATGGGCGCGCCCGAGGCCCTGGTGGTGGCCGGGCTGGCCGCTGCCGGCGTGGACCGGGTCAATGCCGTGGCCGCCGCCGCTTCGTACCGGCTCCTCACCTACTGGCTGCCCACCATCCCCGGAGCGCTGGCCACCCGCAACCTCAAACGCCAAGGCCTCCTGTAGCGCACCTCGTGGACATCACCATCGATCAGGCGGCCTCACCGACGCACAGGGACTCTTCGCCCTTGTCGTGGGTGTCGCCGGGGTCGACGGCGCACCACGCGTGGGTGCCGCCCTGGTGGCAATCGGAATGCTGATGATTTGATTGATGTCGCTCGTCTCGTTCGGTTCGTTCGTACATGACGTTCTTCTTTCTTTTTCCCCTTTTCGGGAGGATGCAACGGGTGATATGTCCTATTTCGGGTCCATCGTGGTGGTGCGGTTGGTGAAGCGGTGCTCCACCGGGTGAGTCGGTGCGGTGATCGACGGGCAAGCTGCCGGACGGTGGCCATGCCCATATACAAAAGAGCCGCTTCTGAGAGAAGCGGCTCTTCGACGGTTCCAGTCCTGTTGTGGCTGGTTAGTACGTCGAAAGAGCCTGTCGACCGAGTTTCGAATCACACGAGGATGCGGCTTGCGCCGAGGCGCCCGCTACGGACGATCGTGCGGCACCGCCAGCAGCAAGCTCGTCGGCCTCCCGGTGCATGCGGATCGCGGTTACCTCCGTGGAACGCATGCAAGTCACTATAGCCAACCCGGCAAACCATATGGAACGCCAGCAAGTGCCAACCTGCTCGATATCTCGCTGACGTGGGGGCCTCAATCCTCGAAATGGTCGCCGCCAGCAGCCGCAGGCACGGGCGAATTCACCACGGGCGCGTCCTGCTCGGGCCTGAGCGACCGGGTGGCTAGCGTTGCCGGGTGCCCCGCGTCTTCGCCGACATCACCCCGCTTCGCCGGCACAAACAATTTCGTCGGTTGTGGTCGGGCCAGGTGGTGTCGGGCATGGGGAGCCAGCTCACCATCGTGGCCGTCTCCTATCAGGCTTACCGCCTGTCCCACTCGACACTGATCGTCGGGTTGATCGGCCTCGGGCAGTTGGTGCCCTTGATGGCTGGAGCCATTTGGGGCGGGTCGTTGGCTGATGCACTCGACCGACGCAAGGTCTTGATCGTCACCCAACTGGCCATGGCCGCCGCCAGTGCCGGACTGGTGGTCAACGCGGCGATGCCCCATCCAGCGGTGTGGCCGCTCTTCGTGTGCACGGCGGCGGCAGCCGCTTTTCAAGGGGTGGACTGGCCGGCCCGACGGGCGGCGTTGCCCATGCTGGTGCCCCCCGAGGACGTGACCAATGCCATCGCCCTGCAGACCATGATCCAGCAGTTGGCACTGGTTGTGGGGCCGGCGGTCGCCGGTCTGGCCATCGCCGAGATTGGTCTCAGCGCCGTGTTCGGCATCGATGTGGCCACCTTCGGGGTGGCCCTGGTGGTCGCCGTGCTTTTGCCGTCGCTCGTGCCCAAGGGAGGGGGCACGCCGATGGGATTGAAGTCGATGGCCGACGGCTTCCGGCACCTGAGGGGCCAGCGGCTGCTCGCCTCGACGTACTTCATCGACCTCAACGCCATGATCTTCGGCATGCCGCGGGCGGTGTTCCCCGCTCTGGGGACCGAGCTGTTCGGCGGCGGCGCCGGCGTGGTTGGCCTGCTCTATGCCGCCCCTGGGGCCGGCGCGCTGCTGGGATCGTTCGTCACCGGCTGGTGCTCGAGGTTCCGGCGGCAGGGCCGGGCCATCGCCGCATGCGTCGTCGTCTGGGGTGGATCGATCGCCCTGGTCGGGATCATCCCGGTGTTGTGGATCGGGTTGGCCCTTCTGGCCGTGGCCGGGGCGGCCGACGTGATCTCGGCCGTGTTCCGTCAAGCGGTGCAACAGCGGACCGTGCCCGATCACCTCCAGGGACGGCTGTCGGGCACGTTCTTCGCCGTGGTGGCCGGCGGACCCCGCCTGGGCGACGCCGAGACGGGGCTGGCCGCCGAGCTCGGTGGCGCACAGTTCGCGGTGTGGTCGGGCGGCTTGGCCTGCGTGATCGGCGTGGCCGTGCTGCTGTGGCGGATGCCCGTCCTCTGGCACGACAACGGCGGGGGTCAGCCGCTGACTGCTTCCGAGGAGATCGAGGCGATCGGCGAGGCCACCAGCGAACTGGGCGAAGGCGAACCCGTCTAGCCGGCGCGCCCGTAGCGCCATCTCCCTCGCCAACGAGGGAACAACGAGGGAACGGAGACACCGTTCGGCCGTCGACCGCGTCATGCCATTCCCCTCGCACCAGCCCGCACCGATACGCTTTCGCCAGCCGGGAGACACGGAGGCGATCGACGGCACGCCATCCGGTGGACGTGGTGGAGAGGTACCTGCGGTGACAACTGACGGAAACAGTCCCCTTCCGGGGTGGTACCCGGATCCCTCCGGGCACGAGGCCTGGCGCTGGTGGGACGGGCAACGTTGGACGGAGCACGCGTCGACACCGTCACGGCCGCCGGTGCCGGCTCAACCGATCTTCACCGGGGTCTCGCCATTTGCGGCATTCGAGAACGAGCACGACTCGGCCCGGTGGGCCAAACGGGCGCTGCTCGTGTACCTGGCCCTTGTCGTCATCGGTGCAGGACTCATCTGGCTGGCGGAGCCCAGCCTGCACGCGTCCTACGCGCAGCTTCGGTTCCGTGTGGATCATCCGAACGCCGGGACCTCACTCTCTCGGACAGCCCTTCCCGTCGGATACCGGGTTTGGGCCCCCATTGAGGGTCTGATCAGCATCGCTGGTTTCGTCCTCTTCCTCGTATGGCAGCACCGGGCGGCCACCATGGCCCGAGCCCTCGGCTATCCGGCGAGGAGGAGCCCGGCACTGGGCGTGGGCGGCTGGTTCATCCCGATCTGTAATTTCTGGTTTCCCTACCAGGCGATCCGCGACTGCCTACCCCCCGGTCATCCCGGGAGACGCATGGTGATCCACATGTGGCTGTGGTACATCGCATCGTTGTGCATATCGGTCGTCACCGTCGTGCTCTTGTTCTCCGGCTCCACCGTCGTGGCCGTGGCCCTCCGAGACGTCGGTTCGTTGGCCACGGTGATCTACGCCTCCCTGGCCTTCAAGACGGTCGACTTCATCTACACCACCCATCGACAGGTCCTGTACCCCCACGAACCCACTGACCCTGATGGCGTCACCGTGGCCCTCGGACCCGTGCCCAGCTAGCACCGGCCACCGGACCCAGGCGTCGAACTGGCGGCACGGGCGGTGCCGGACTGCGAAGACCCACGCGGAGCGCTGGTTCCGTTCTTGCTACGGTGCGTGAACCGGAGCGACCCCTCCGCTCCGGTCGCACCCGCACGGCCGAAGGAGCCTCCCCGTGACCATCGATACCGGCCCATCGGTGGCCACAGCGCGAGCCCACTACAAAGTCACGTTCGCTGTCCTGCTCATCGGGATCACGGCGTACGGGCTCCTGCAGTCGCTCGTGCTTCCGGTCCTACCCACCATTCAGAGCGATCTCCACACGTCGCAGAGCACGGTCACCTGGGTACTGACCGCCTACCTCCTGACCGCCTCGATCTTCACGCCGATCCTCGGTCGCCTCGGCGACATGATCGGCAAGAGGCGGGTGCTGGTGGCCACCTTGGTGATACTGGGCATCGGCACGGTGGTGGCGGCCATGTCAACGACGATCGGCGTGCTCATCGTCGCTCGCGCCATCCAGGGCGTCGGTGGCGGCGTCCTGCCCCTGGCCTTCGGGATCATCCGTGACGAGTTCCCACCGAGCAAGGTGAGCACGGGGGTGGGGTTCACCGCCGCCATCGTCGCCGTCGCCGCCGGTGCGGGCATCGTGCTGGCCGGTCCCATCGTGTCCCACCTGAACTACCACTGGCTGTTCTGGATCCCGTTGTTCATGATCGCCGTTGCCGCGCTGGCCACCCACTTCTTCATCCCCGAGTCCCCCGTCCGCAGTCCGGGCCGGATCAGTTGGGGCGCAGCCCTCCTGCTCTCGGGATGGCTCGTGGCATTGCTGCTTGCCGTCAGCGAGGGGCCTTCGTGGGGATGGACATCGCCGGCGGTAATCGGGCTCGGCGCCGCAGCCGTGGTGCTGGCCGGGTTGTGGATCTTCGTCGAGCTCCGGTCGAGGGAACCGCTGGTCGACATGCACATGATGCGCATACCGGCGGTGTGGACCAACAACCTGGTGTCATTCTTGTTCGGCATGGGCATGTACGCCACATTGGTGTTCATCCCCGACTTCGTCCAGACTCCGGAGTCGGCGGGCTACGGGTTTTCGGCCAGCATCATCCAGTCCGGGCTGTTCCTCCTGCCGCTGACCGTGGCCATGTTCGTCTTCGGCCTGCTGGCCGGCCCCATGGCTCGAGCAATCGGCTCCAAGATCTCGGTCGTCGCCGGATCGACCCTGACGAGCGTCGCCTTCGTCGTGCTGACCGTGGCCCATCAGCAGGGCTGGGAGATCTACGTGGCCACCACGTTGTTGGGGGCCGGCCTGGGCCTGGCCTTCTCGGCCATGTCCAACCTGATCGTCGAGGCCGTCCCGCCCGAACAGACGGGCATCGCCTCGGGTATGAACGCCAACATCCGCACCATCGGCGGATCGATCGGGAGCGCGGTCATGGCCAGCATCGTGACCTCCGGTGTCGTCGCCGGCTCGCTTCCCCCCGAGTCGGGATACACCCGCGGCTTCTTCTTCCTAGCCGTGGCCACCGGCGCCGCCGCCATCGCCTCACTGTTCATCCCCAAGAGCCGTCCCGCTCGAGGAGGGCCGACGGGCGAGCACCACCTCGACCATGCCGAGCTGGCGCTGGTGGCCGGCGGTACGCTCACCGAAGGCTGATGGCACCCTCCACCGAACAACCGACCTTGCGTCGGGACGCCGCTCGTAATCGCGACAAGATCGTCGCTGCGGCCAGGGAGGCCTTCGCCGATCACGGCGTGGATGTGGGAGTCGACGTGATCGCCAACCAGGCCGGGGTGGGTGTGGGCACGCTCTACCGTCGCTTCCCCACCAAGGAGTCCTTGATCGACGCCATCATCGACGAGCTCTTCGAGCAGGTGTCAGGACTGGCCCACGACTCCCTGGATGCCGAGCCTCCCGAGTCGGGGTTCGCCGGCTACCTCCGCGGCGTCGGCCAGCTTCAGGTGGACCACATCGGGTGCCTGTCACGCTTGTGGAACCACACGGGTCACGCCGAGGCGCGCAAGGAGCTCGAGGCAACCGTGCGGCGGCTCCTCCACCGGGCCCAAGACGCCGGCCTGGTGCGACGAGATATTGCCTACCCGGACATCTCGGTCATCCTGTGGTCACTGCGCGGGGTCATCGAGGCCACCGCGCCGGTCGCCCCCGACCAGTGGCAGCGGTACCTCGATCTCGTGCTGGCCGGGCTTCGACCGTCAGACCAACCACTGAGCCGGCCGGCGTTGACCGGACCGCAGGTGGATCGGGTCTTCGCCATCCATCGCCTCCGGGCCCGGGGCGCTCGGAGCAGCTGACCGGTCAGGCGGCCAGCTTCCGTATCTGGAGCGACAGCAGCACCTGCATGAGCCCGAAGAGGATGAGCCAAATGCCCATGATGGTGGCCAGGATGGAGACGGTCAGGTGGGGGTAGGCCAGGGTGACGATACCAGCGACAAACCCGAGGACTCCCATGATCAGTCGCCACCCCCGGCCGGGGCTTCCCTTGTCGCCGTAGGCGGAAAAGAACTCGATCAGGCCGCCGATGACCCAGAAGATGCCGATGAGAAATCCCAACGTCCCGATGGTCTCGAACGTATGGCGGACGAAGAACAGCCCGACCAGCACCGAGAGCAGGCCCAGGAATGCCATCAGCCACCGGGTCCCCCCGGTGTTCTCGTTGTCGGCGATGGCCATGACGATCCGGACCAGCCCGCTCACGAACAGCCAGATCCCCAGGACGACGGCGAAGGCGTAGATGGTGTCGTCCGGGCGAGCGACGACGATAACGCCCAGGATCACGGTGGCTATCCCGAAGAACAGCACCCAACCCCAGGACCTGCCGACCACTTCGAGCAGGTCATCGGATTCTCTATTGACGTTCACGTCAGCCATTGTCGCCCCTTGTCCATTCACACGTGAAGGCCTCACGCAGGCGCTGAAACCCCAGGCAGAACAGTAGGCCTACGGCACCAAAAAGTCGGTGATGCTCTACTGCAACCGACGGCTCGGTGGTGGCGATCAGCTCCTCGCTGATGTCCCACAGACGACCGGCGGCCGCCGCGTCCTGGCGACCAACGCCGGCCCGGAACCCGTCAGCAGGACCCAGGCCATATTGACATTGGAACTTCGGCTTACCTAATCTTTCTTATCAAGCAGGCCTGATA
Organism: Acidimicrobiales bacterium; assembly: GCA_036495505.1. Lineage (GTDB taxonomy): Bacteria > Actinomycetota > Acidimicrobiia > Acidimicrobiales > RAAP-2 > DASXMT01. The sequence goes on from DASXMT010000573.1 coordinate 14,017, forward strand.
AAGGTCCTTGGATCGCAGCAGGGAAAGGGTAAGAGGCACATGAGGATCTCCAAACTGGGGCGGCTGGTGGCGCTGGTGTGCGTCGTGCTGGTGGGAGCCACTCTCGCCGCCTGCGGCTCGTCCTCCGCCTCGGCATCGACCACGCTCACCCTCTACAACGGCCAGCACGAGCAGACCACCAACCAGTTGGTTGCCGCCTTCGAGAAACAGACCGGCATCACCGTGAAGGTTCGCAACGACGACGAGGACGTCCTGGCCAACCAGATCCTGGCGGAGGGATCGGCCTCGCCCGCGGACCTTGTCTATACGGAGAACTCACCCGCGCTGCAAAAGCTCCAAGAGAAAGGGGCGCTGGCCCCCGTCGATGGCTCGACGCTCAGCCACGTTCCCTCCAAGTTCAACTCACCCAAAGGCGACTGGGTCGGGGTCAGCGCCCGGGTGAACGTGGTGGTCTACAACACCGACCAACTGCAGTCCGGCCAGGTACCCACCTCGATCATGGACCTGGCCAATCCCAAGTGGAAGGGCAAGTTGGCCCTGGCCCAGGGGGAGACCGACTTCCAGCCCATCGTGACCTCGATCGTCAAGACCTACGGCAAGAGCGCCGCCCTCACCTGGCTCAAAGCGGTCAAGGCCAACGCGGGAAGCAACATCTATCCCGACAACGAGACCCTGGTGGACCAGGTCAACAAGGGTCAGGCCGAGATAGGCGTCCTCAACAGCTACTACTGGTACCGCCTGCGCGATCAGGACGGTGCGGCCGGCATGCACTCGGCCATCTCCTACCTCGCTCCCGGCGACGCCGGCTACGTGGTCGACGTGTCGGGTGCCGCCGTCCTCAACTCCAGCAAGAACAAGGGAGCGGCCCAGAAGTTCCTGGCCTTCATCGTGTCCAAGAAGGGCCAAGAGATCATCGCCCACGACGACAGCTGGGAGTACCCCATCGGCTCGGGTGTGACCACCGCCCGACAGCAGAAGCCGTTCAGCGAACTGCAGCCGGCGCCGTTGACCATTTCCCAGTTGGGGGACGGCGCCACCGCGGTGGCCCTCCTGCAAGAGGTCCAGCTGGCATGATCCCGTGACATGACCGTGATCGCGGCGACCCCGCACGCCCTTCCCGTAGTGAGGGCACGGCCCCGGCGTCCGGTCGTGTTGTGGCTCACCAGCGGTGCGGTGGCACTCCTGTTGTTTCTGCCCCTGGCTTACCTGCTGGTCCAGGTGGCCCAGAGCGGCTGGTCGGCCGTCTCTCACCTGTTGTTCCGGCAGCTGACGCTGGACCTGTTGTGGAACACGGTTCGGCTGTCGTTGGCCGTCACCGCCGCCTGCGCCGTCATCGGCGTGGCCGCGGCGTGGTGCATCGAGCGAACCAACCTGCCCGGGCGTCGGATCTGGGCCGTTCTGGTCGTGGTGCCCCTGGCCATTCCCGACTTCGTGACCAGCTACGGCTGGGTGTCGGTGGCCCCGGCGATACAGGGTTTCCTGGGTTCGCTGCTGGTCATGACCCTGGCCCTGTACCCCCTGGTCTACCTGCCGGTGGCCGCCGCCTTTCGGGGCGCCGATCCCGGTCAGGAAGAGGTGGCCCACAGCTTGGGCCTGGGCCGCGCCCGCACCTTTTGGCGGGTGACGTTGGCCCAGGCCCGACCGGCTCTGCTCGGTGGGTGCGTCCTGGTGTCCCTGGCCCTCCTGGCCGAGTACGGCGCCTTCGAGATCCTGCGGTACAACACCCTCACCACCGAGATCTTCTTCGAGTCCGAGCGCGTGTACAACATTCCGGCGGCCAGCAGCCTGTCACTGGTCCTCGTCCTCGTGTGCTTCCTCGTCCTCGGCGGCGATCTGGCCGCCCGAGGTCGTGGGCGGGTCAGCCGCACCGGTCCGCAGGTGGCCCGCCAGCGACGGCCCCTGCGTCTGGGCCGAGCCACGCTCCCGGCATTGGCCGGGTTCGCCCTCCTGGCCGGCCTGGCCCTCGGCGTGCCCATCGCCGTCATTGTCTACTGGCTGTTCAACCCCGGGCACACCACGCTGCCCGCTTCGACCTCGCTGGTCAGCGCAGCGCTGTACACCGCCGGGTACGCGGCCGCGGCCGGGGCGCTGGCCACCGTGCTGGCCATCCCCGTGGCCCTCCTCTCTGTACGCCATCCGCGCAAGTCCACCATGCTCTTGGAACGGAGCACGTTCGTCGTCCAGGCCCTCACCGGGCTGGTCATCGCCCTCTCGTTGGTGTTCTTCGCCATCCGCTCGGTCCCGTTTCTCTACCAGAGCGCCCCCCTGCTCATCGTGGGCTATGCCATCGTCTTCTTTCCCCTCGCCCTGGTGGCCGTGCGGACCTCGGTGGCTCAGGCCCCCGTACAGCTCGAGGAGGTCGGGCGGTCCCTCGGGCAACGGCCGATCGCAGTCCTGTGGCGGGTGGTCCTCCCCCTGGTGGCGCCGGGCCTCGCCGCCGCGTTCTGTCTGGTGTTCTTGTCCACCGTCACCGAGCTGACCCTGACCCTCGTCATGGTGCCTACCGGCGTACAGACCCTGGCCACGGAGTTCTGGGCGTACTCCACCAATATCTCCTACGGAGCGGCCGCGCCCTACGCTGCACTGATGGTCGCCATCGCCGTCGTCCCCAGCTACGTCCTGGGTCGATGGTTCGACCGGCTGCCCAGTCGGGCATTGGGCACGTCATGACCAGCCTGCACGTCACCGACCTCCACAAGGCGTTCGGGTCGCATGCCGTGCTGACCGGCATCGAGCTCACGGTCACCGATGGTTCGTTGGCCGCCATCCTCGGTCCCTCGGGCAGCGGGAAGACCACCTTGCTGCGCGTGGTGGCCGGGTTCGAACGCGCTGATCGAGGAACCATCGCCCTCGGGGACGACGTGGTGGATGACGGGCGCCGGTTCGTGCCGCCGGAGCGGCGAGGCATCGGCTACGTCCCGCAAGAGGGTGCGCTCTTTCCCCACCTGACCGTGCTCAGGAACGTGGCCTTCGGCGTTCCCCGCAAGGACCGCGCCACCCGACACCTCGACGAGCTGCTCGAAATGGTCGGGCTGGCCGGTTTGGGCGGCCGGTACCCACACCAGCTCTCGGGCGGTCAACAACAGCGGGTGGCCCTCGCTCGGGCTCTGGCCATCCGGCCCGGCATCGTCCTGCTCGACGAGCCGTTCTCCTCGTTGGACGCCGGCCTCCGCTCCAGCGTGCGCGCCGATGTGCAACGTGTCCTCCGCGACCACGGAACCACGGCGCTCCTGGTGACGCACGACCAGGACGAGGCCCTCTCCCTGGCCGAACAGGTGGCCGTCATCCAGGACGGCCGTATCGGCCAGACCGGGAGTCCTCAGAACCTCTACGACCACCCGGGGGATCCCGGGATCGCCCGATTCCTCGGTGACGCCAACCTGGTCCCCTGCACCGTCGAAGGATCGGTGGCCGCCACCCCCTTCGGACTGCTGCCGGTGCGAGCCGGAGGATCTGCCTCGATGTCGCGAGACGCCATCGCCCTGGTGCGCCCCGAACAGCTCTCCGTGTCCAAGGGCGCCGACGGGCCGGGACTGGCGGCCCGAGTCGTCCGCAATCAATTCCACGGACACGACACCGTCATCACCATAAGACCCGACCGATCCATCGGAACTCCTCTGATCGTGGTCCGCTCCGACGGCGAGTTCGACGCTCCTGTCGGAGCACCGGTGACGGTCGTGGCCCAGGGCCAGGTGGTGACCTGGCCGGCAGAGGAGTCAACCGGCTCCGTGCTCGAGGCGGTGGACGGTTAGGAGCTCCCGGGTCAGAGCGGGCAGACAGTGACCGACGCCAGCGCAACCATGCGGTCCTCCACCCCGGTGTCGTGGACGGCAACGCGGACCAACGTGCTGTCGGGTCTGGCTCCCATCAACGTGCACCGGCCTTCCACCGGGCCGACCCTCGCCGGGGCCAAGTAGTGCACCACCATGTCCGTGGCCGAGAGGTGGCCCTGCGCCACATCGGTGTCGGACCGGACGGCTCGCACTGCGGCCAGGTCCGACAACAGGGCGATCGCTCCACCATGCAGGATGCCCCACGTGTTGCGGAGATAGTCCCCGATCTCGAGGCGCGTGATCAGACCCGACCCCGGTTGCACCCCGAAGAAGTCCACCAGTGAGACGGGATCCCGTTGGGGCGGGGCCATGGGGTGGCGCACGCCGCGCCCGATGGTCGGATCCGGCGACTCCCGCGCCAGGACGCCGCACGTCATGATGCTCGACGCCACGGTGGCACCGCTGTTCCCTTCGTCGGTGACCGAGACCAGGACCACGACCGAGGCGCGACCCTTCCGGAGAACGGTGGCCTCGCACAGCAGCGGGCCGATATGGCGCCGGCGGCCCATCCGGAGCGTCAACGAGGTGGTGACGACCCCATCGGGCTGCACACTGATGCCAGCGAGATACCCACCAACCGCATCGATCACGGTGAGCAGAGCGCCGGCGTGGAGGCCGCCGACCTCGTCCAGCAGGTGGTCGTCGACCGGGACGCGGGAGATGAGTCCGGTCGGTCGCCCGGCACCATCGAGTGGCGGTGGCGCCCACTGCTCCACGCGGAGGTAGTTACCCACTGGCCACTCGGCCGCTCGGCCCCCGCGCTCTGGTTGCGCATCGAGGTCGGTCACGGCGACACCGCGGCGACCTGCACCATGGCCACCAGGCGGTCGTCGGCCCCCTGGTCGACCAGGCGGATGACCGCGCCCAGCGCCCCATCGGTGTCGGAGCCCGTGTCGATCATCGTGGTGTCTGGTTCCGAGGCGACGGGGCCCACCCGGCCCATGGCCAGATAGGCCACCTGGAGGTCTACGGTGCACGCCGTTCCTCGGGGCAGTCCGAGAGCGCCCTCGATGGCCGAGCTGCCCGCCGCCGCCCCCAACAGGGCCATCACCCCACCTTGCAGGGCGCCGAACGTGTTGCTCACGTAGGCACCCAGGGGCAGGGCGACGCGGGCCGAGCCGGGATCGCCCGTCTCGATGCCGATGGCCTCCAGCACCGGCCGCGACAGCGAAGCTGGACCGATCGTCGTCCGCTCGGCTTCGCTCGGTAGCGGTTCCATCAGCGGTGGATCGTCCGTGCGGGGCAGCACGGCGTAGGTCATGGTGGCCCAGGCGTTGGGCGGGCCCTCGCCCGGGAGCCGGCCCCCGGGCGCATCGAGGAGTAGCACCTCGAGGACCAGGGTGGTCCGTCCCTTGCGCAAGACCGACACCCGGGCCTCGACCTCGGGTGCGACGGTGGGTCGAAGCAGCTGTAGCTGGAGGTCGGCGGTGGCTGTCCGGTCGGGATACAACACGCGGGTGGCGATGGCTCCCCCGACGATGTCGACCAGGATGGCCAGCACCCCGGCATGGACGCCACCGTTGGACGCCAGTAGGTGGGGCGATACGGGGAGCCACGCCGAAGCCGTGGCGTCGGGACGGACCTCGACCTCCAGGTCGAGATCGCGGAGAATGTGCTCAGCTGGCGGATACGAGCGAAGCGCCACTCACTGCACCTGCTCGGTGGGCCGGATCAGGAACTCGTTCAGGGCCACGTGAGAGGGCCGGGTGACGGCATAGACGATGGCGTCGGCGACGTCCTCGGAGCTGAGCATCTCCACGCCGCCGAAGGTGTCGCGGATTCCCTCGAGGATCTCGGGCCGGTTGTGGCTGGCAAGCTCTGTGGTCGTGGCGCCGGGCTCGACCGCGGTGACCCGGACGTGCAGGGCGGCGACCTCCTGGCGGAGGGACTCACCGAAGGCAACCACGGCGAACTTGGTCGCGCTGTACACCCCATTGCCCGCACGGGCGAACCGTCCCGCCACCGAACTCACGTTGATGACATCGGCCACCTGCCGGGGCGCACCCTCGGCCGCCGAGATCAGGTGCGGAAGACCAGCATGGGTGCCGTACAACAATCCGAGCAGGTTGAGCTCGACCATGCGCTGCCACTCCTCGACGGGCGCATCGACGATCGGGCCCAACAACATGAGCCCGGCGTTGTTGACCAACGTGTCCAGCCGACCGAACCTGGCCACGGTACGATCCACCATGGCCCTGGCCTGGGCCTCATCGGTCACGTCGGCCCCGATCACCTCGACCCGGGTTGGGTCGCCGATGGAGTCGGCCAGCGCCTCCAGCCGATCGCGACGGCGAGCCACGAGGGCCACCGAGGCGCCTTCCGCGACCAGGGACCGCGCCGTTGCTTCGCCGATCCCACTCGATGCACCAGTGACCAGGGCTACGGTCCCGGCCAGACGCCCTCGGTCCGCTGCACGCTCATCTTCCGGCATGGTTCGCTCCCACGGTGTTGATTCGGGCCATTCGGACCGGGCCATTCGGACCGGCCCATTCGGGCCGGC
>DASXMT010000574.1:0-2646 GCA_036495505.1 Acidimicrobiales bacterium
ACTGGGCCCCCGGCCACCAAGGTCACGTCGTGACCCCGCGAGGCGAGTCCGGTCAAGAGTCGGTCGACCAGCAGCTCCGACCCGCCGGCTTGGGGGTTGGCAAGGTCCCGCCAACTCATCAGCACGATACGCACGGCGCTACGCCTCCGATCCCGGAGACCATGCCAGTCTCTGTACGCACCCGTTCACGCCGTGAACCATAGGAAAGTGCGCGCCCGGTGGCGACGCATTGGCCTAGAAGAGCCGACGCCCGCGACAGGTCGACCGCGTACTACCGTCACCCGCTTGAGGTGCCGTCGCCAAGGTCCATCCTCCGAGGCACGGTATGCGTTTCAATAGGACCCCAATGACCGCGCTACAGGCGACCGAGACAATCGACCGCGACGCGCACCTACTCCCTGAGACTGGGCCAACCCGTCGATGGTCGATCGCCCTCCAGGCGATGCCCCACGTGCTGGTCTGGGGCCTCTTGCTCGCTCCGACCATTCGTTCCATGGCTCGGGGCTGGCGTCCATTGGGCGACGACGCTGCCTTGGCGATCGGGGCGTGGCGCGCCCTCTCACTCCATCCACCGCTTGTCGGGACCGCCACGGGGGCCACCGGGGCCGCTGGAACATCGGATCCGGGACCGTTGCAGTACTGGCTCCTCGGCCCGTTCGTCCACATCGACCCGGGTCAAGGGATGATCCTGGGATCGGCTGTTCTCGGTGCCGCCATCCTCTCGGTGACGTTACGGGCGTTATGGCGAACGAGCGGTCCGGCGTCCGCAATCATCTTCTCGCTGGCCGTCGCCGACATTGCCATCGTGTCACCGACTCCATTCGTAGACCCCGTCTGGAATTCCGACTTTGGCTTCTTCTGGTTCATGGCATTCCTCGGACTCGCGTTTGTCGTAGGTCAGGGCAACGTTTCCTACATTCCTCTCCTGGTCTTCGTCGCGTCAGTCACGGTTGACGCACATCTCATGTACCTACCGTCCGTCGCCTTCGTGCTGGTGGGCACCGTTGTCACTGGGTTCCTACTGCGGCGGACTCGAGATCTCAGGTGGCTCTGGTGGACCGCCGCGGTGGCTTTCTTGTGTTGGGTCGGCCCGCTCTATCAAGAGTTCTTCGATTCCCATCCGAACCTCTCGGCGCTCCTCGACACCTCTGGGTTCCTCCATCACGACAACACGCGAACGGATGGATTCGTCTTCGGCCTGCGCGCACTGAGCCGAGCGGTGTCGCCCTTCCCGATTTGGGACTCACCAAGACCCATTGCCCCGCTGGTCGCGGCGGGGGATGTAGGCCAGCGGAGCCTCTTGCTCTGCCTGGTACTCCCCGCCCTGCTGGCCATCGGAATCGTCGCCTGGAAGCAGAAGAGGTCCTCGCTCCTCAGCATGTGCGTCGTGTCACTTGGCGCGGGAATAGGCGTCGTCGCGCTGTTCTCCAGGATTCCGTACAACTTCCTGCTGTCATTTTCCTGGACCAATCTCCCCCTGTGGCCAGTCGGGATCTGCATGTGGCTCACGTTCGGGTTCGCTGCGGTGACCGCATATCGTTCCCGTTTCGCCGAGACGACCAGAAGGAGGCCAAGGATCGCTGTGGAAATCGCGGCCGTCGCAGGTGTGGCGGCGGCCACGGTCGCCGGCGCCTTGGTTGCCATGTTTCCGTATCAAACTCAGTTCGTAACTGACTGGGGCGGCGTGAGCCGGGTCAAGGTAATGACTGCCAGTATCGAGCGCCACGTGCCTCTTGGCCCGGTCGGACTGGGTATTCGCTACAACGGGAGCGACTACTTCCAGCCTGCCAATGATGAACGTGGCTTGTCCTATCTGCTCTTGGCCGCCGGCTGGGTTCCCGGAATGGAGCCGTCGACCAACGGGTCGCTCGGGTTGCCGATCCATCAGCGCAGCCCGTTCGTCGTGTTCACCGAGCGCAACGCCCAGCTGACGGTCACTCGTTTCTACAGGCACTACCAGTCATTCTGGTGGGTCACGCCGTCGCCGCGGAGCACGAAAGGCGCCGGGGTCAAAGAGGGCTGATCGACACCTGAGTTTGCGTGAGCTCGAGATCGGGCACCGCCGTCACCGGTCCTCCAAGAGTGGAAAAGAGTCCTGGCAGTTCCTCGAGATCCGCAGCCGAGAATGACAATGTCTCGATGGAAGATCCGGGCAAGGCACGAACAAGGCCGGCGACCATGCTGGCTACCCTCGTACCGTCGCAAAGGGGGAAGAGCGCCAGGGCGGCGCTCCGTTTCCACCGGACGATCGGCATCGTCGGTCCCAATACGGCTCGAGCAATCTCGGTCGGCGGAGCGAAACCGCGTACGGCCGAAAGAGAAACTCCAGTGATGTTCGTCACCGCCGGATGCCCACCCTGAATCCGGAGCAGGTCCCTGACCATCGACAACGGATCGGCAATAGGCCGGATCCGGCTTCCTGCGACATGACGCCAACGCACCGGTACCTCCGTAACGCGCAGTCCCAAGCGGTGCGCTACTGCCAAAAGCTCCACATCGATAGCAAAGCGATCGGTGCCCGAATAATGAAACAAGAGTCGCGCCACCGGCGACCGGAAGGCCTTGAACCCACACTGCGTGTCTCGGTACGGGAGACCGGCAGTCGACCGGGCCAACCGTTGGAAGGTCCGCCCCATGACCCTCCTG
>DASXMT010000575.1:0-2179 GCA_036495505.1 Acidimicrobiales bacterium
GCTCCTCGCCCTGAAACAGGAACGGCGTTCCCCGCAGGGTCAACAGGAGCACAGCCGCCGCCCTCGCCCGGGCCTCGCTCCGATGGGCCCGGGTGTCCCCGTCTTCCCCCAGGAACCGGGCACCCAGGTCATATCGGGAACGATGACGGGGGTTGTCGTGGTTGGACAGCACCCACGTGGGCCAGGCCTGGCGGGGGGCGAAGGCGCGAGCGGTGTCCTCGATGCAGCGGCGCCATTTCGCGGCATCCCAGCGCGCGTAGAGGGGAGGGAAGTTGAACGACAGATGGAGCTCGTCGCCGTTCCCGTAGTAGGTGGCGACGGCGTCGGTCGAGAGCAGGTAGACCTCGCCCACCACCACCCGGTCGTCGGGGTAGCCATCGACCAGGCCCCGGATGTGGCGCAGCCGTTGGTGGGTGATGGGTACGTCGTTCAGGGCCGAATGGGGGATGCCGGACACCTCGGGAGGATCGTCGGGAAGGTCGGGGTCCTTGCCGATGCAGTGGATCACATCAGCCCGGACCCCGTCGACACCCCGGTCGAGCCAGAAGCGCAACACGTCGTGCATGGCCGCCACCACCCCGGGCTCGTCCCAGTTCAGGTCGGGTTGTGCCGGGTCGAAGAGGTGGAGGTACCACTGCTTCGAGTGGGGGTCGAGGGTCCAGGCCGTGCCTCCGGCTTCGAAGGCCGCCGTCCAGTTGTTCGGTGGGGCTCCATCCGGCCCGGCATCACGCCAGACGTACCAGTTCCGGTGGGTGCTGTCCGGTCCCGAGCGAGCATCGACGAACCACGGGTGGGCCTCGGAGGTGTGATTGGGAACCCAGTCGACGATGACCCGGATCCCCAAGGCATGAGCCTCGCCCACCAGCGAATCGAATTCATCGAGGGTACCGAACAGCGGGTCGACATCGCAGTAGTCGCTGACGTCGTACCCGAAATCCACCATCGGCGAGGGATAGAACGGAGACAGCCAGATGGCATCCACGCCCAGCCAGGCAAGATCCTGGAGCCGAGCCCGGAGGCCGGGAAGATCGCCGACACCATCGCCATTCGAGTCAGCGAACGAACGCGGATAGACCTGATAGATGGCGGCTCCCTGCCACCAGGGAGGTGAGCTCACCACGTGAGGCCGAGTGTCTCTCGCATGGTGGACTCGAACGAGGCGTCGTCGAGCTGCCGGCGCACGGCCAGCACCGTCTCGGCGTCCGCACCGACCTCCACGCGGAGCGGCGTATCCGGCTCCTCCACCGCGTCGGCGATGGCGGCGGCAACGATGCTCGGATCCGATCGCCCCGACGGTCCGGTCACTGTGGTGGAGACGTTGTCCCACTGCTCCCAGAGCTCGTGATAGGCGTCGGGCCCCCGGTGCTCACCGGCGTCCTTCATCCCCGGAGCGATGTAGCCCGGCTCGACGATGACCACACGGATCCCGAAGTGCCCGAGCTCGTAGTGGAGGGTCTCGGAGATGGCCTCCAGGGCGTGCTTCGACGCGGCATAGGCACCCTCGAGCGGCGTGGGAATGCGTCCCTGCACCGAGCTCACATTGACGACCACGCCGCTACCTCGGGCTCGCCATGACGGGAGGACCGGTTGCAGAAGCCGGAGGGGTCCGATGGCGTTGGTATCGAGGGCATCGTTGAGATGGTGCAGCGGGTAGTCCTCCAGGGGCCCCTTGGCGGAGATGCCGGCATTGTTCACGATGGCATCGAGCTCGCCACACCTGTCCAGAGCCCGCCGGATCGACTCCTCATCCCGGACATCGAGCTCGATGCGCTGCGATGCCTCGACGTTGTGAAGGGACCGGGCGTCCCGGGCGGTGGCCACCACGTCGTGACCACGTGCGGTCAGCTCTTTGGCGGTGGCCTCGCCGATCGCTCGGGCAGCTCCGGTAATCAGCACGCGCATGCCGACGAGTGTAGGGAAGGACAGGGGTCGGCGAGGGACCTACGATCGATGGCCGACGACCAGGGGGAGTGACCGTGAGTGCCGAGGCCAATCGCAAACTGGTAACCGACTTCTGGAGCGCTCTGTACCGGCGCGACTGGGACCGGATCGGAGGGTTCTTCACAGCTGACTCGCAGTACACCGACATGCCCACGCCCTCCGACGAGGTCGCCACTGGCCCCGAGCAGATCCTGGCCCGCCTCCAGTTGGGCCTGGAACGCATCAGTGACTACCAGCA
>DASXMT010000576.1:0-4672 GCA_036495505.1 Acidimicrobiales bacterium
GACTGCGGCCTTGGAACCTCCAGCCCCCAGTGTCTTGTCTGGAATCTCCCGGGTTTCGGCGAAAAGCGATCACGGTCTCCCTGCGATTCGCCCAAACACGGGATCTTCCGGATACAACTCGTCGCACACGGAGCTCAGGAGGGCCCCCCATCCGGGGCCCGATGCTGGCCGGTCGCCCGGCCGGAAGCCAGATGCACGCGCTCTTGTGGCCAAGGCCCAACGCACTCCCTGGTCGGTGGCCATCGACGACCGATGTACGGCTTGTGGCGCGTGCCTCTCCACGTGTCCCGAGCATGCTCTGCTTCCCGCCTCTCGTCGCCCTGTGGTCGTCGCAGCGCGTTGCTCCGGCTGCGGTGAGTGCGTGGAGATCTGCCCTCGCGGCGCCATCACCGACGTGTGGTTCCCATGACACAACGAGTGCATCCCATCGAGACCGACAGCTACCGGATCCTCCGTGAACGGGTCGACCTCAGCAAGTTTTCGCCCAATGTGGCCGCAGTGACTGCCAGGGTCATACACGCTTCCGCCGATCTCGAGTTCGCCCAACTGATGGTCTTGGACGACGCCTCCGTATCCGCCGGTATCGAAGCGGTGCAGGCGGGTGCGCCGGTCGTCTGTGACGTCCAGATGGTGCGATCGGGCATCACCTCGGTGGCGACCACGTGCCTTCTCGACGAGGCGGCGGCGGGACCGAACGGGTTCCCGACTCGGAGTGCTGGCGCCATTACCAGGGCCGCGGAACGATGGCCGGTGGGGGCGGTGTTCGTCATCGGCTGCGCACCCACCGCCCTATTCGAAGTGGTACGCCTGGTGGAGTCGGGCGCCTTGCGCCCCGCCCTGGTCATCGGCATGCCGGTCGGTTTCGTCGGCGCGGCCGAAGCAAAGGATGCGTTGCGCCGCATCGCCTCCGACCGACCCCATGAGCGCCCTGTCCACGCCATCTCGAACAGAGGCGAGAAGGGCGGTTCGGCCGTGGCCTCGGCCGCGTTCAACGCCATCGCCCGCCTGGCCGGCACGACGACCTAACCAGCCGCCGACGCCGTTCAGGCACCCCACGTTCCCGTCTGCGAGGATGCCCGGACACCGGGGGCTGCCCCTAGAGCTGCAGGGACTTCACCTCGAGGAATTCCTCGAACCCGAAGCTGCCGTACTCACGACCGTTGCCGGACTGCTTGTATCCACCGAAGGGAGCCGACGGATTGAAGCCTCCCCCGTTGACCTCGACCTGGCCGGTACGGAGCTTGCGCGCCACTCGGTTGGCATGGTCGCCGTCCTCGGCCCACACTCCCCCGGCCAAGCCGTAGTCGGTGTCGTTCGCGATGTCGATGGCCTCTTCCTCTGTGTCGTAGGGGATGATGGAGAGCACGGGACCAAAGATCTCTTCCCGAGCGATGGTCATATCCCGCGTCACGTCGGAGAACACCGTCGGCCGGACGAAGTAGCCGGTGTCCAAACCATCGGGTGCCTCGACCCCTCCGGTCAGGAGGCGAGCGCCCTCGTCCTCACCTCGCTCGATGTAGCCCCGCACCCGGTCCCGCTGTACGGCGGAAATCAATGGGCCGAGCCGCGTGGCCTTGTCGAAGGGATCACCCGGCGTCCAGCCCTCGGCCGCGGCCGTTGCCAACAATTCGACCTCGGCCAGCTTGTCCCGCGGTACCAGCATCCGGGTCAGGGCGCTGCAGGTCTGGCCCGAGTTCATGTAGCACTTGTTCACACCGTCGGGTACGGCCTTGTCCAGGTCTGCTCCGCTGAGAATGACGTTGGCCGACTTGCCGCCAAGCTCGAGGGCGACCCGCTTGACCGTGGCCGACGCCACTTCGGCCACTCTCCTCCCGGCACGGGTGGAACCGGTGAAGGACACCATGTCCACGTCGGGGTGGGCGGCAATTGCCTCTCCCACCACCGGTCCGACCCCGGTCACCAGGTTGAACACCCCGGCGGGCAGGCCGATCTCATCGAAGACCTCGGCGAGGACGAACGCGTTGAGCGGCGCCACCTCACTCGGCTTCAGGACCACCGTGCACCCAGCGGCCAGCGCCGGTGCCACCTTGGCTGCTATCTGATGGAGCGGATAGTTCCACGGAGTGATGGCGCCGACCACGCCGATCGGTTCGCGCACAATCAGGGAATTCCCCACTTGCTGCTCCCAGGTGAAGTCGTTGGCCACCTGCGCCATGGAGCCGAACGTGTTCATGGGCAGTCCGACCTGGATGAGGCCCGAGAGCGTCAACGGCATCCCTACTTCGTGGGTGATGATGTCGGCCAGCTCGTCCATGCGGTTCCCGAGCGCCTCTTGCACCCGGGTGAGCATCTTCGCCCGCTCCCCCACCGAGGTTTCCGACCATGCCGGAAAGGCCCGTCGCGCCGCGGACACCGCCCGATCGATGTCCTCCACGGTCCCCTCGGGCACCGTGGCCAGCTCCTCTTCCGTGGTCGAGTCGATCACGCTCAGCGTGCCCGTCCCCGTGGAGGCCACCCAGGCCCCGTCGATGTAGAGCTTGTCCCGGTTGTCCATAACGAGGCCTCCTCGGTGGTTCGTATCTCCACCAACCCTAAACGCGAAGAGCCCCGCTCGGCACTGCCCACCCACCCACGGCACCCGCAGCCACCGCCCCTCGGCCATGCAGAGCCCGCGGCCCCATTGCGCCCTCCGAGCAAGATATATAGAGTTCACTATGTAAGTCGTGCGCCACGTGAGCGCCCGGCAGAGGACGCAGATGGCACTGACCCAGGAAGAACGCAAGGCGGAGACACGGACGCGGCTCTTGGCCGCAGCGGCAGACCTGTTCGCCGAGCACGGCATCGAAGGGGTTTCAGTCGACGCAGTGGCCGAGGCCGCGGGCCGGACCTCGGGGGCCGTCTACGCACATTTCGGCTCGAAGCAGGGCTTGCTGCTCGCCCTCCTCGATTCCTGGCAGCAGTCCTTCCTGACCGTCCTCTTCGCTGAAGTAGCAGTGACAGACGAGCCCATCGATCAGCTGGGTGCAGTGTGGGGCAACATCGGCAAGGGGTCAGACGAACGGGTCCGCCGTTGGATGCTGCTCGAGCACGAGCTCTCATTGCGGGCGGCCCGCGATCCCGACGTGGCGGCGATCCTCAAGGCCCGGAACCAGGAGACCCATCGCCGAAGCGAGCGGGAGCTGGCCTGGTGGGCGCACGAGGTGGGCTCGCAGCCGGTGGCTGCTCCCGATCAATTGGCTGTGTTGGTCAAGGCCCTCTTGAACGGCTTGGCCATGCAGCAGAGGGTCGACCCCCGGTCGGTCAGCGACGACGCCGCGGTCGCCGGGCTCGCCGCACTTCTCGGGCTCGGCATCGGATCTCCCGGCACCGCCTCGGCTGAAGCCACCGGCACGGTAGTGGTCAAGCCATCCGAGGCACCACCGACGACAACTACGACGAGACAGACAACCACAACGAGACAGGAGCACATCTCATGAACACCGAGATCCGCCAACGGCTGGGCATCGAGTTCCCCATCTTTGCCTTCACCCACTGCCGGGACGTCGTAGCTGCGGTCTCCAACGCCGGCGGTATCGGCGTACTCGGCGCCATCGCCTTCAATCCCGAACAACTCGAGGTCGAGCTGACCTGGATCGACGAGCACGTGGGCGACAATCCCTACGGCGTCGACATCGTCATCCCGGCCAAGTACGAGGGCATGGATGAGATGGACCCCGAGAAGCTGGAGGCGCAGCTGCAGGGGATGGTGCCCGCCACGCACCGCGAGTTCGCTCGCAAGCTCCTCGCCGACCACGGCGTGCCTGAGATACCCGAGAGCGAGGCGAAGAGCACGGGCATGATGGGGTGGACGGCCGCCCACGCCCACGGTCTCATCGACGTGGCCCTCAAGCACCCCAAGGTCAAGCTCATCGCCAACGCGCTCGGCACCCCGCCGGCGGACGTGGTCGAGCGGGTCCAGGACGCCGGCCTGATCATCGGTGCCCTGGCCGGCTCGGTGAGGCACGCCATGCACCACAAGGATGCCGGTCTGGACTTCGTCATCTGCCAGGGTTCCGAAGGCGGCGGCCACACAGGAGACGTGGGCAGCATCGTGTTGTGGCCAGAGGTCATCGACGCCGTCGCCCCCCTACCCGTTCTGGCCGCCGGAGGCATCGGCAGTGGCCGCCAGATGGCGGCCGCACTAGCCATGGGCGCCCAGGGCGTGTGGACGGGAACGCTGTGGCTCACCGTCGAGGAGTCCTCGTCCCCGCCCGCACAGATGGAGACCTACCTCGCCGCCACTAGCCGGGACACCATCCGCTCGCGGTCGTTCACCGGCAAGCCGGCCCGCATGCTGAAGAACGACTGGACGGAGGCGTGGGAGGCCGACGACACCCCGGACCCACTCCCCATGCCACTACAGATGCTGGTGGCCATCGAAGCAGTCAGCCGTGGCTCGCGCTACCCCGTCCAAGCAAAGGACGTGAGCTTCAACCCGTGCGGCCAGGTCATCGGTCGAGCAACCCAGGTGCGGAAGGCCAAAGACGTCGTGTACGAGATGGTCGAGGAGTACATCGAGGCCACAGAACGACTACAAGCGGGCATATCTGTCTAACCGTGAAGCTCTGCTTTACCCTGAGGCTGACCTTCAAGCCGCATTTCACCCTTAGGCTAACCCTCAAGTGAACCGTTAGAAGCCTGGGTCATAGCGATGGACCGAGACGGCGTAGGC
>DASXMT010000577.1:0-2146 GCA_036495505.1 Acidimicrobiales bacterium
TGGGCCACGGAGACCTGGCGCGGCAGTCCCGGCCGCGGCGCCCGATGACGGGTGCGGGCCGGCTGCACCATGGGGAAGAACTGGGGATGGGGGAGGTGGACTCTGGGGACGACGCGGAGAAAGGTGGGGAGAACGTCTGGATTTCGCGAAACGCCATTGACCCCGTGTTTCGGGTGGCGCAACCTGTCTTCAGTTCGGAAACAAGAGCCCGCCGAACCTCAAGCGAGCACCGCAAGGTGGGAGCGAGGGAAGCCCGAAGGGAAGCCGCAAGGCGGAACGGGGGGAAGCCGAGAGAACGCTGCAAAGCGGGATCGAGGAAAGGGAGCGAGCCCCGCAAGGGGAGCGTGACTGGAGTGGGCTGGAGAATCCGACTGCAGATGGTCCGTGGTGCGTCACGGTGGCTTCCCTGGAGTCGCCGGGACCGGCTCGGGCGGGGGTTGTCCGACACGACCCCGGCACGATGCCAGCGGCCCATCGCTGACGTGGCCCCGAGGAGCACGGGAGGCTTCGGCCGAACGGTTACTCGGGGTTGCGTCGCGCCCGGGCCCTTGTGCTCCCTCTCCGTTCCCCTCCCCATGCAGTGGTAACGGCCGTGAGGGGGCCGACCCTGCGCCCCCGGCCCAAGATCGCCGAGGTTTCTTCCCTAGGGGCTGGTCAGGGGAGGGAGGCCCAGAGGCGGGCCGGGCGCTCGCCTGCCGCCACCTGGCGGTTCAGCTCGGCCTGGACCAGGGCGAGGTCGTCGGGGTGCGTGACGCCGATGCAGCGGCCCTGGGCCGGCAGCACCGTGAACGAGCTCGTGGCGAGCGACTCGGCCACCACCTCGGGCAGGAGGACCTCGGCCTCCTCGGAGGCGTCCACGGCGGCATCCATGGCGGCCTGGAGGGTCTTGTGGAAGGCCGGGGTGAAGCCCCACAGGTTCATGGACACCCGGGCCTCGGGCGAGAGCTCGACGGGCTCCCTGCCGTCGCCGGACACGAAGCCGCCGCCGGGCGTGCGGGTGACCTGGCGGCGCTCGTCCACCCCCAGCAACGTGCCGTCGTCGCCGACGCGGCAGATGCCGCGGGTGACCGGCGAGGTGCCAATGACGGCATCGGCCAGGCGGTAGCCGACCAGCGCGTTGCTGCCCCGGGCCCGCAGGTGGGTCACCAGCTGGGCGCAGGCCGCCTGGCCGTAGATGTCGTCGGCGTTGCCCACGGCGTAGGGGCTCTCACCGACATGGTCGGACGCGCTCAGGACGGCGTGCACGGTGCCAAGCGGCGCCGGCTGGAGGGCGAAGCGGACGTCGACGCCGCGCGGCCAGGTGTGCTCCACGTGATAGCGGATGGCCGGGCCGGTGCCCGGTCCGAGGACGAGCACGATGGTGCCGAACCCCGCCGCCACGGCGTCGGAGGCCACCAGGTCGATCACGGCCTCGCCGTGGGTGCCGACGGGCGCCAGCGGCTTGACGCCGCCGTAGCGGCGGGCCCGACCGGCCGCCAGGATCACCAGCGCCGGATCCGACCCGCCCTCCTCCTCGCTCACTCGCTCGCGCTCACGCGCTCCAGCGGAACACGGCGCTGGCCCACGTCATGCCCCCGCCGAATCCCGTGAGGAGCAGGTGGTCGCCGTCGTGGACGCGGCCCGTCTCGATGGCGTCGTAGAGCGCCAGCGGGATGGAGGCCGAGGAGGTGTTGCCGTAGCGGTCGATGACCACGGCGGTGCGCTCCTCGGGGATGCCGAGGCGCTGGCAGGCCGCCTGGATGATGCGCAGGTTGGCCTGGTGGGGCACCATCAGCGAGATGTCCTCGGGGCCCAGGCCGGCGTCGGCCATGGCCTGCTCGGCCGACTCGACCACCACCCGCACCGCCCGCCGGAAGACCTCCTTGCCGTCCATGAAGAGCGTCCCGCCGTGCTCGCACTTGAGCAGGTGCCGGAGCGAGCCGTCGGAGTTCAGGTTCCAGCTGACGAGGCTGCCCGGGCCTTCGATCGGCTCCACCACGACGGCGCCGGCCCCGTCGCCGACGATGATGGCGATTTTGCGGTCGTCCATGTCGGTGATGCGCGACAGGGTCTCGGAGCCGACCAGCAGGATCGGGCCCGAGCCGATGGAGATGAGGCCGGCCGCGGTGACGAGGCCGTAGACGAAGCCGGAGCAGGCGGCATTGAG
>DASXMT010000578.1:0-9161 GCA_036495505.1 Acidimicrobiales bacterium
GATGCCTGCGGGCGCGAGGCGCCGTCGCGTCCGCCGCTGACCGCCTTGACGCTGGCGTTGAGTGCGTCCATCAAGTCGATGACCTTGGTCGGCTCACGCGGCGCCGTCTCGGTCACGACCTCTTCGCCCTCGCGCTTGCGATCGATCATGGACTGCACCTTCTCGCGGTGGCTGTCGGCGTAGTTGCTCGGATCCCAGTTGGTCACCATGGAGTCGATCAGCAGGTTGGCCATCTCGAGCTCGCGCTTGGTGAAGTCCTCGTCCTTGGTAACTCGAGGGAGCTCATCAGCGGGTGAGAGCACCTCGTCGGCGAAGTACATGGTCTCCAGGGCCAGGACCTCGCGATCGGGCCTGATGGCCACGAGGTACTCCTTGTTGCGCATAACGAAGGTGGCCACTCCGACCTTGTTGGCGTCCCGCATCGCCCGACGGAGCAGTGCGTACGCCTTGGCGGCCGCCTCACCCTCGGGCGCCAGGTAGTACGTGGTTCGGTAGTAGGTGGGATCGATGTCCTCGATATCTACGAAATCGGTGATCTCGATGGTGCGCGAACGCTCGGGCTCGGCCGAGGCCAGTTCCTCGGGAGTGAGGATCACGAAATCGCCGTTTCCGACGTCGGCGCCTTTGACGATGCGCGACGATTCGACCTCATCACCGGTGCGCTCGTTCACCTTCTTGTACCGGATCCTGTCCGAGGTTCCCTCCTCGAACTGGTTGAAATGAATCGACTTGTCCTTGGTCGCCGGATAGAGGCCCACCGGTACGTTGACGAGGCCGAAGCTCAGCGATCCCTTCCACATTGTGCGTGCCACGACCCCTAGTTTTACCCAGGTCGGGGGTAATCCACCACCCTGTCACACCCACTCGTCACACTGGACCCATGCATTCCGGAGAAGCCTTGACCAACGCTGATCGTGCCGTCGGGCTCACGCGCGGGATCGCCACGTTGATTCCCGACGACCTCTCGACCGGGAATCTAGGCCTTGAGCTGGGGTTAAGCCTGTGGATGCAGCGCGCCGACCTTCCCCTGTCCGACGCATGCGCCACGCTGCTCACGGTGCGGGATGCCCTGGTCGAGACCTCTGGCCTCGACCCCGACCAAGAACCGATTCCGCTGCTTGCCGGCGACGATCGGACGGCCACGCTCGGGTTGGCCATCTATCTGCATGGTCTGGTGGACCGTGCCGCGTCGTGCACCGGACGGTCCAGGCTCGCCGTCGCCGAGGCGGCTGTCGCCCTGCTTCGAACCTAGATTTCCCGGAACCGGCCTCGTCAGGAGGCCCGGTCGATCTCGAACCACACCGACTTACCCGGTTCCATGGCAGAAACACCCCACCGTGAGGCCAGCGCTTCCACGATGGACAGACCTCGTCCGTCCTCTGCATGGTGCGCCGGCTCGCCGGGCACGGGACGGGCGTCGGAACGGTCACGCACCGTCACCTTCACCCGATCCTCATTGGTCTCGACGGCGAGGTCGATAGGCCCCTCGCCGTGCAGCACGGCGTTGGTCACCACTTCGTCGGCCAGCAACACAACCAGCGCGATCAGGTCTTCGTCGCTCCGCTCGAGCGATATCCGGACCACCCCTCGTGCCTCTCGCACCGCTGCCGGCTCTGCTTCCAGACATCGCGATAGAGCAACCATGTATGTGGGCCATACCCGGCCCGGGCGGGACCGAATCCTCACCTTGAAGCCACACGGTCAGTGAACCCGTGCACGGCCACGTCGCCCCCTGCTCAGCCCGGATGCCTCAGTACCAGGTAGACATTGTCGTCGACGGCAAACGAATCGATGACCTCGTAGCCCTCCGCTCCTTGAGCGTCGAGTTCCTCTTCGAGAGCGCGGCGGGGCTCCAGGTTGACCAGTCGTCCGCCGTGGATTCGCAAGACTCGATGTGAGGAGGTCACGCTGGGCAGGATATCGCCGGTCACGAAGTGGGGCTCAGCTCTGGCTCAACTCAGCAACGAGGGCTCGCGTTCTCCTGCCGTTCCATCGGGTCCGGTTTCGGGTTTCACCCGCACGTACCACTCGTTGCCCCACACGGCCGTGAACACATCGTCGGACATGGCCAGGAAGAAGGCGGTGTCTCCGATCTGTGAGGCATGGGCCCGCATGGCCGAGCGCTTGATGTCGAGATAGTCGCGCACATCGATCTCGGTGGTCACTCTCGGGCCGGGGACGCCGATGGTCTCGAACATGGCCGTCATCCCGGGCGTCACCTCGACACCCGTTCTCTGCACCGACGGCATGACACCCTGCAGGTAGGTGCGGTCCACGGTGGCCATGAACACCCGATGGGTGCCGGCCAGCTCGCCAGCGCGAAGCCCGACACGGTGCACCATGACGTGATCGGGGTGGCCGTAGCCGCCATGCTCGTCGTAGGCCACGAGGACGTCGGCCCCCTCATCCCGCAGGATGCCGGCCAGCAACTGCGCCGCCTCGTCCACGTCGGCGGCGGCAAAGGCGCCGGGCCTCTCGTTCGATTCCTCGCCGGCCATGCCCGAGTCGTGGTAACCCAAGAACACCTGACAGGCGATGCCCAGCACGCGGCACGACTCCGCCAGCTCCTCCACCCGGCGATCGGGCAGCGCCTCCCCATTGGCCAACAGGCCCTCGGGCACCTCGCCAAGTTCCCCCCGAGTGGCGGTGACCAGGACGACGCGGTGTCCCTCGGCCGCCAGCCGCGCGATGGTCCCACCCGTGGTGGTCACCTCGTCATCGGGATGAGCATGAAAAAAGACGACGGTGGCCATGACGGTGAGGCTATCGGTGGATACGTGGAACCATGGCTGTCCGTCCGCATCAACCGGTTCTTCTAGCGCGGCCGGTTCGCCAACACCGCCCCATGTTCAGCCGAACGGCAACTGCGGCTCGTCCTCAAGGGAGAGCTTCGACTCGTTGCCGGCTCGGCCGCGACCCCGTCGGGTGACGGCATAGACCCGATCCGGCGCGAACGAGCGCACCTTGCGGTCCCCGGGGCGTCCGCCCACCACTTCGATGGACTCAGATCCGTTGCGCTCGTTGACCACTCGGGCCCGGAATTCCCACGTCACACCACGGCCGCGTACTCCCTCGATCACTACCGGGTCGCCGGCATGCAGTCCATGCCAGGTCTCGGAACGCTGCAGGTGCGCCGCGGCCTCGGCGGCGACGCGCTTGGCCGAAGGTCGCGGCCCCACGGTCAGCCGGTCACCGAGGTGTCGGCCCGATGTCGGAGAGGAAGTCGGGCATGCACCACCGAAGCTACCGGACTCAACGGCGGGAGTGAGCACCCCCCCGACGAGGCTCGAGGCCGGCCCGTTCGGCCCGGACGACCCGGAGGCGGTGGAGGAGGAGGGCGACGATGGCCAGGACCACCAGCACGATGGCAACGTACCCGGCGTAGCTGAACGCCTTGATGACGTGTTCGTAGCTGGAACCCAGGCTGTAGCCGATGCTGGCCAATGCCGCGCACCAGGCCGCGCAGCCTATGACGGTGAACAGGGCGAACTTCCCCAGGGCCATCTCTGCCAGGCCGGCGGCCACCGAGATGAACGACCGTACAAGCGGTATGAAACGGGCAATCAGCACGGCCCATTCGCCCCTATGGTTGAACCACTCTTCTGCTCGATCGAGATCCTTGTGAGTGAGCAGCACAAACTTGCCCACCCGGTCCACCAATGGCCGGCCGCCGAAGTAACCGATGCCGTAACCGAGGGACGAGCCGATCAGTTCACCGACCGTGGCCACCACGATCACGAGGGCCAGGTTGAGATGGTCGTGACCGGTGTTGGCGGCGACCTGGCCGCTGGCCAGGACTCCTCCGTAGGCGATTGCCACCTCGGAGCCGATGGGAATGCACATGGACGAAATGAGGGTGGCAGCAAAGATCGCCAGGTAGCCCCACGACTGCAAGAAGCTCTGCATGGTCCCCTGTTCTAGTTGGTGCCCGGTCCCCAATGGTTGACACTTCTCAGCCTGCTCTTATCCAGGGCACGGCGACTACCGTCCCTGAAGTGGAAAACGACACCATGAGGGACCGTGAGGATGCTCTTCACTGTGTCACCGACGACGGGTTGACCATTGCCCTTACCGACTTCGGCGGTAGTGGCCCCGATCTCTTGTTGGTCCATGCCACCGGGTTCTGTGCTGCCGTCCTCGCCCCATTGGCCGAGCAGCTGGCCGGGACGTTTCACTGTTGGGGAATCGATCTGCGAGGCCACGGGCACTCCGACCGCCCGGTCGACGGTGACTTCGCCTGGTCCGGTTTTGCCCTGGACGTGGTGGCCGCCGTGGATCACCTCGGGTTGCGCCAGCCGTTTGCCTTCGGCCACTCCTGTGGCGGGGCCTCCATCCTGTTGGCCGAGCAGGCCCGGCCGGGCACCTTCAGCGCTCTCTACTGCTTTGAGCCCATCGTCTTTCCGGCCGACGACCCGGTCGAGAACATCGGCATGGACAATCCCCTGTCGACCGTGGCGTTGCGACGACGCGAGACGTTCCCCTCCCGTGCCGAGGCACTGGCCAACTTCAGCTCCAAGCCGCCCTTCAGCATTCTCGATCCCTCCGCCCTTTCCGGTTACGTCGAGTGCGGGTTCGAGCTGGTGCCGCCCGAGGACGGTGGCAACGGTGCCATCGTGCGGCTGTGCTGCCGTCGAGAGGACGAAGCGGCCGTCTATGCCCAGAGCTTCCGGCACGATGCCTTCGCCCACCTGGATGCCATCGGGTGTCCGGTGGCCCTGTCCTGCGGCGAGAACACCGACGTCTTCGGGCTTCCGGTCCTTGAGCAGTACGCGGCCCGCCTGCAGCGACCAACCATCCGGGTCTTTGGCGGCTTGGGCCATTTCGGGCCCATGGAGGACCCCGGCCAGGTCGCCCAGTCGGTGCGCAGCTCGTTGGTCCCTGCCCCTGACACACCCTCGTCGTAACCTGTCACCCATGTCCTTCGAACTGCCTCGCTCGCTCTCGCCCTCGAAGGTGACGAGCTTTCGGGACTGCGCCCTGGCATTTCGGTTCTCGGCCATCGAGCGGCTCCCAGAACCGTCCTCCCCGGCCATGGTGAAAGGCACCTTGGTCCACTCGGCGCTCGAGCGGCTCTTCTGGTTCCACGAGCGGGGAACCCGCTCCGAGTCGGCCGGCCTGGCCGAGCTGTCTGCCGCCTGGGCCCAACTGCAGTCTGACCCCGAGTTTGTCTCCCTCGACCTCACCGCCGACCAGGCCGAGGCCTTCCAGGAGGACGGCGCCACCTTGGTCCGCAATTATTTCCGTCTCGAGGATCCCAACGAGGTTCACGCCGTGGGCATGGAGCTCACCCTCGACGCAAAGCTGGGCGATGTGCGCCTCCGGGGCATCATCGACCGGCTCGACCTCACCGAGGACGGCGAGTTGGTGGTCATCGACTACAAGACGGGCAGGGCCCCCTCGCAGGCCTACGAGCAGTCGAAGCTGGTAGGCGTGCACATCTACGCCATGTTGTGCGAGGAACTGCTGGGCCGGCGACCGGTGCGGGTGGAGCTCCTCCATCTTCGGGAACCCACCGTGATCACGGCGGAACCGTCGGATCAGGCCATCCGCGGGAACCGGCAGCGGACCGTCGCCGTGTGGTCGGCCATCGAGCGAGCGTGCCGGGACGAGGACTTCCGGCCCAAGACCGGCCCTCTCTGCAAATACTGCCACTTCCAGTCGTTCTGTCCCGCATTCGGCGGCGACCCGGCCCTCGCCGCACCCACACTGCTGGCCCCCCCCATCGTCCGCAAGGGCGCGGCATGAGCGCCGAAGCAGCCAGGGAGCAGCCGACCGTCGGCCGGGGAGGCGTCCTGGCCAAGTTCGGCGACCTCAGCTCCCTGACCGGAAAGGACGCCATACGGCTGTTCGACGAACAGGTTGATACTTGGTTCGCACCGTACCGGGGCGTGCCCTCGATCGACGCTGCTGCGCGAATTATTTCCGGCCTCGGCGATCACGGCCTGGTGTGGGCGGTGTCCACGGCCTGGCGGGCACGGCGGTCCGGAGCGAGGCGGAATCGGGCCGTGCGCGCCCTGGCGGTGGCCGGGGTCGAGTCCAGCGTGGTGAATGCGGGCCTGAAGGCCTTCGTCGGCCGACCGCGTCCCAACCCGAGCGACCTTCGCTTGGGCGAAAACGTCATCCCCCTACGCGAGCCCCGGACCAGCAGTTTTCCCAGCGGGCACACGCTGGCCGCCTTCTGCGCGGCAACGGTCTTGTCGGAGCGTGGCGATCCCGGCGGCAACGTGTTGCTGTTCACCTGTGCCGGAATGGTGGGAGTGAGCCGCGTTCACCTCCAAGCCCACCATGCATCCGACGTTCTCGGTGGTGTGGTGGTTGGCACCGTGCTGGGGTTCGTAGGCCGCCGGTTCGTCTGACCCCTACCCAGGTCAAGCCGGAAAGTCTGGGGCTGGTCGGAATGACCAGGGCCTTGGCGCTGTTGGTACAAACATGACTACCGCGACTTCTTTTGCAGTGACCTGGGATTATCGATGCCCGTTCGCCAGGAATGCCCACGAGCACCTGCTCGACGGCTTGGCTGACGGCGCGGATTGGGACATCACCTACGTCCCGTTCTTCTTGAACCAAAGCCATGTGGCCGAGGGCGCGACCCCAGCGTGGGAGGACCCCCAGCACACCCCTCACCTGCTGTCCCTCGAAGCAGGCATCGTCGTCCGAGACCGGTTTCCCGAGCATTTCGCCGAGGTGCACCGCTCGTTGTTCGCTGCCCGGCACGACGAGGGCGGCGACCTCCGTGAGCGCGATGTCGTCCGCAAGGCGTTGGAGCGGGTCGGCGCCCCGGCCGACGCCATCCTGGCCCAAGTCGACGACGGCTGGCCGCGGGTAGTTGCCCGGTCCGAGCACGAGCAGTACGTGAACAGCCACGATGTATTCGGCGTGCCCACCTTCATCATCGGCGACGACGCCGTGTTTACCCGGCTGATGACCCGGCCCGAAGGCAACGGAGCCTTGGCCCGAGAGACCATCGACCGGGTGCTGGCCCTCCTGGTGGATCACCCCGAGCTGAACGAGTTCAAGCACACACGTATCGCCCGCTAGCTAGAGCACACCTGTATTGCCGCTCAAAACGCACAGTAGTGACGGATTCTTGCGGCAGGGTGACGGGACGATCGAGGAAGTGCCGGTTTGTTGACCCGGTGACGTCACAGCTGGTGGCGGGTCCGTCGATCCCGTCGGAACCGGCCGTCAGGGACTCGTCATCAGGAACCAACCAGCTCGGCCAGGCTGGCGACCGAATCGCTGATCTCGTCGGCCGTCCCGAACGGCGCACCGACAAAGTCGGATGCGCCTATGTCGGCCAGTCGTCGGACTTGCGCGGAGACTTCGTCCTTGGTGCCCACGATGGCCACATCAGCTGGGCCGCCCGCGCCTTCGCGATCGAGCATGGCCCGGTAGGACGGAAGGCCGCCGTACACAGCGAAGACCTCAGCGGCCTTGTGTCGGGCGCCAGCGACGTCACTGGTAACGCACACCGGTAGGCCGACTGTCACCCGAGGCTCTCCTCGTCCGGCCTCGGCGGCCGCCTGCGAGATCACGGGCACGACATGGGACTCGATGGTCGCTGGACCGGTCATCCAGGTGACCGTTCCCGACGCAAGCCGAGCGGCCAAGGCCAGCATGGTAGGGCCGAGAGCGGCCACCAGGACGGGCGGCGCAGGGGCGTTGACTTCGAGCGGGCCGAATGTGGCCGCCTTGAGCGTCTCGCCGGTAAAGGCGACCTGCTCACCCAAAAGCAGGGGCGTGAGGATCGATAAGTACTCCCGCATATGCTGAGCCGGGCGGTCGAACGACAGCCCGAACACGTTCTCGATGACCACCTGGTGCGAGAGACCGATGCCCAGCGTCAGTCGTCCTCCGATCGCTGCCTGCACGGTCAGAGCCTGCTCGGCCAGCATCACCGGGTGGCGCGGGTACGTCGGCACCACCGCCGTGCCCAGTTCGATATCAGGCACCTCGCGACCGACCACGGCCAGCAACGTCAATGCGTCGTACCCGAAGATCTGCGAGGCCCAGGCCGAATCGAGGCCGGCGTCACGGAGGCCCTTCACCTGGGCGATCACATCGTCGATCGACTGGTTCACGTCGAACATCACACCGATTTTCATGACAGCCTCCCCGGACCGTCAACCAGGCGTGATCGGTCCTGACCACCGTAGTGGCTGGGACAGTCGCGACTCGATGTGTCGGGACTTCGCGCCTCGATGCCTACGACCATCGCATCTCGATGTGTCAGATCCGGAGCGGTCGGACAGAATATGGGGCATGTCAGTCGCCATCGTGATGGGAAGCTCGTCCGACGCATCGATCATGGATGATGCGGTCAAGACCCTCCGTTCATTTTCCATCCCCGTCGAAGTCAGGGTTATCTCTGCTCACCGGACCCCCGACGACGCCATCGACTTTGCTCGCACGGCGATCGATCGGGGCGTGCAGGTGATCATCGCCGCCGCCGGCGGCGCTGCCCACTTGGCCGGCGTCCTGGCCGCCGCCACCCCCGTCCCAGTCATCGGCGTGCCCGTGGCCCTAGCCAACCTGGGCGGCCTCGATTCGCTCCTGGCCATGGTCCAGATGCCCAAGGGCGTGCCTGTGGCCACGGTGGCTGTCAACGGGGCACGGAACGCCGCACTCCTGGCCGTGAGGATCCTCGCCCTCTCCGACGAACAACTCGCAGCCGAGCAGGAACGGTTCCGACGCGAGCTCGCCGATCAGGTGCGCACCATGGACGCCGAGGTGCAGTCCCGCTACGCCGACTGACTGACCTCGTCCGGACCTGAGCCGTGCGCCGTGGTTCCGCCGGCGTCCGGACGGCCGTCTTCGATCGGGACGTCCGCCCGACCATGTTAGGCGTCGGATCCAGTCGCTGCATCGGATGCGGGTCCGGCCGGTGCGCCTGTCACCGCTCCGGCCGCCGCGGCTGCCGAGCCCTTGACCACCGATGGGGCCGGCATCACCGTGGACAGCGGAACCGTTGCCGGTGCCGCCCCGGGCGAGCTCATGCCGATAGTGCCGTTGACGAATCCAGCAAGAATCTCAATCGGCAGCGGGAAGACGAGCGTGGAATTGTTCTCGCTGGCCACCTCGGCCAGCGTCTGCAGGGTGCGAAGCTGCATGGCCCCCGGGGACTCGTACAGGGTGGCCGCTGCCTCGGCCAGCTCCTTGCT
>DASXMT010000579.1:0-9128 GCA_036495505.1 Acidimicrobiales bacterium
GCCGGGCACCGCATGACCGGTCAGGGTGGTGCGCACCGTTGGGTGGGGCAGCGGTCGGCTTACCTGCACTACCACCAACGCGGCAACCACCGCGATGACCACGGCAATTCCGATGGCGACACGACGCCGCCGACGACGACGCCGCTGGCGGCGATCGGCTCCGCGCTCAGGTGCATGCTCGGGCGCCGGAGGGTCGGGCGGGCCGGGCGCCGGAGCGCCGGGCGCCGGAGGGTCCGGGGTGGGCGGTGGCGGGAGGCTCGGTGCCGGGTCGGCAGCCGTGCCCACACCCGCAGTCTGCGCCAATCCCTCGTCGCCCGGCTCTCCCTCCATCAACTCGGTCAGCGTCCGTCGAGTTCCTCGGGAGTCATCAGGACATTGCGCGCCTTCGATCCCTCCGAGGGACCCACCACGCCTCGCCGCTCCATGAGGTCCATGAGCCGCCCGGCCCGGGCAAACCCGACGCGAAGCTTGCGCTGCAGCATCGATGTCGATCCGAGCTGTGACCGGACCACCAGATCGATGGCCTGCACCAGCAGTTCGTCGTCGTCGTCATCGTCGCGGCGGCCGGGGCCACCGGTTCCGACGTTCTCGGTCTCCTCGATGCCGGCGACGACCTCCATCTCCCGCTGGCGCTGCCAGTGGGCGACGACCGATCGGACCTCGTCCTCTCCCACCCATGGTGCCTGCAGCCGCTGGGGGTTCGACGATGACGCAGTGAGCAAGAGCATGTCGCCCTTGCCGATCAGCCGTTCCGCACCGGGCTGATCGAGGATGACCCGGCTGTCCGATAACGAGGACACCGAGAACGCCATCCGGGAGGGGACGTTGGCCTTGATCACTCCCGTGATCACGTCAACCGAGGGGCGCTGGGTGGCCAAGACGAGATGGATGCCCACGGCCCGGGCCATCTGGGCGATGCGGCAGACCGAGTCCTCCACGTCGCGGGCCGCCACCATCATGAGGTCGTTCAGCTCGTCCACCACGATGAGCACGAAGGGGAGGCGCTGGTAGCGGCGCTCCTCGGCACTGCCCTCGTCGCCGGCGGCCGGGACGCCGCCGTGGCGGGTCTGGAACAGCTCTTCTGGCTCGTCCAGCTCGCCGCGGTCGAAGGCAGTGTTGAAGCCGGTGATGTCGCGCATGCCCACTTCGGCCAGCAGGTCGTAGCGGCGTTCCATCTCCTTGACCGCCCAGGCCAGTGCGTTGGCCGCCTTCTTGGGGTCCACCACCACTTGGGTGAGCAGGTGAGGAAGACCGTTGTACTGGCCCAGCTCCACCCGCTTGGGATCGATCAGTATGAGCCTGACCTGATCCGGCGTGGCCCTCATGAGGATCGAGGTGAGCACCGAGTTGATGCACGACGACTTTCCCGATCCAGTGGCCCCGGACACCAGCACGTGGGGCATCTCGGCCAGGTTGACCATCATCGCCCGACCGGCGATGTCCCGGCCCAGTGCCACCTCGAGGGGCTGGTGGGCCTGATCGGCCTCGGTGGAGGCCAGGATGTCACCCAGGGCCACCAGCTGACGGCGCCGGTTGGGCACCTCCACGCCGATGGCCGACTTGCCCGGGATGGGCGCCAGGATCCGGACGTCGGGCGATGCCATGGCATAGGCAATGTCCTTGGACAGCGACGTGACCCTGGCTACCTTGACCCCGGCACCGAGCTCGAGCTCGTAGCGGGTCACGGACGGACCGACGGTCCGTCCCACCAGTCGCGTATCGACCCCATGGGCGGCCAGGGCAGCCACCAGCGCGTCACCTGCCGCGTCGATCTCGCGCTCGTCGATGGCCTGGGGCTTGGCTCGCTTCAGTACCGACTTGGGCGGGAGGCGCCAATCCCCCACCGAGGGCCCGAGCTTCATCTCCAGCTGCGAGGCCTTTCCGTTCTTGGTCGCCGCCGCCGGCAACAACGCAAGGTCGGGGGGACCCACCTCCTCGGTGGGCAGCTCAGGCTCGACGGCCCGGTCCTCGGGAGCAGGGGTGGGTGGCGTCACCGGCGCCGAGGTGATCGGGTCGGCGAACGGATCCCCGTGTCCCTCCACCAACGGAGGACGATCGGCTGGGGTCGGGGACGAGGCGGAGCTCCGGGCGGTCGACACCAGCCAGCGTGAACCACGAGCCAGGCCACCCGCCGCCGTCCGCACCGACACCCCGGTAAAGAGGATCGTGGCCACGATGAACACGGCCACCAGCACCACGCCGGCACCGAAGGCGCCGAGACCATTGTGGAGGGGGTTCCCGACCAGTGCGCCGACCCACCCGCCCGCCCCCGAGAGCGCATTGGTCGACGCACCCAGTCGGGGCGACCCACCGGCCAGCGCAGCGAGGCCGGAGACGGCCAACAGGGCCAGCCCGGCTCCGAGCACGGCGCGGATGGGCTCCCGTTTCACATCGCCGTCCTCGGTCTCCCGCCGTCCGGCGATCAACCGGACGCCGACCAGGACGCAGGCCAGCGGAACGAGGAACCGCGCCCAGCCCACCAGGGCGCCGAGACCCTCGCGCACGCCATGGCCCACCGGGCCCAGCGCGTTGAGATACAGGGCGAGGGCGGCGAGGACACCGATGGTGACCAGGAGCACACCCCATACATCGGCGGCGTGCTCGGCGACCACGGCCCAGGCGGCGCCGAACGCACCGGGCGGCTGTGGCGCTGCCTGGGTCTTGGCCCGCGACCCCGCCGCCGGCTTCCGGGCTGGGCGCTTCTTCGAAGGGGACGGCTTGCCGGAACGGGCCGACGCTGTGCGACCTCCGGCCTTCGCCTTGGACCGCGCCGCGCCAGGGCGACCTGTAGGGCGCCGTGTAGAGGTCGTCACAGTGGGGCCAGGTTACTACCGGTCCTCCACCACCCCGGTGGATGGCGGAGAGCCGGCCAGGATCCCGGGCTCGGTCAGATGGTGACGATGACAGGAACGATCATGGGGCGCTGCCTCGTGCGTTCCCCGATCAGCTTGCCGACGGCCTTGCGGGCCACCCTGCTGAGTGACTCGTGGTCGTGGTTCTCCTCGGCCAGCATCTTCTCCAGGGCTTCGGTGACCACCAACCGCGCATCGTCGAGGAACGAGCCCGTCTCCGGCGCGTGGGCCCAGCCGCGGGTGTGGATCTGGGGTGGCCCCACCACTTCGGCACGCTGGAGGTCGACGGTGGCCACCACCATGACCACGCCCTCTTCGGCCAGTGCCTTGCGGTCGCGGAGCACCCCGTGCCCGATGTCTCCCACCGTGCTCCCGTCGACGAACAGGTAGCCGCCGGGAACGTCACCGTCTCGTCGCAGACCGTGGGCGTCGAGGCGCACGGCGTCCCCGTCCTCGCACAGCAGTACCCGGTCGCCCGTGATGCCCATGGTGTTGGCCAGTAGCGAGTGATTGGCCATATGACGGAACTCACCGTGCACGGGGATGAAGAAGTCCGGTTGGGTCACCGACATCAAGGTGGCCAGCTCGCCCTGCTTGGCATGGCCGCTCACGTGGACGTTGTCGACCCCCGAGTGGATGACCTCGACGCCCCGGCGATAGAGCGAGTCGATGACCCGGCCCACCGACCACTCGTTTCCGGGAATGGGGTGGGCACTGATGACCACGATGTCGTCCTCGTGGAGCTTGAAGAACCGGTTCTCGCCCACGGCCAGGCGGGACAGCGCCGACATGGGCTCGCCCTGCGAGCCGGTCGAGATGACGCAAACCTGGCCCGCTTCGAGGCGGTCCACGTCCTCGATGTCGATGAAGGCCTCATCGGGGATGTGCAGGAGTCCCAGCTGGCGGGCCAACGCCACGTTCTTCTGCATCGATCGCCCGAGCGTGGCCACCTTCCGGCCGGTGGCCATGGCTGCGTCCACCACCTGTTGGACCCGATGGATGTGGCTGGCGAAACAGGTGACCACGAAACGACGACCGGGGCGGGCCAAAAAGACCTTACGCAGCGTGACCCCGACGGTGGACTCCGAGGCGGTGAAACCGGGCTCCTCGGCATTGGTCGAATCGGACAGCAACAGGCGAACGCCGGGACCCGAGGCGAGCGCGCCCATGCGGGCCAGATCGGTGCGACGACCGTCCACGGGATGGAGGTCGATCTTGAAGTCTCCGGAGTGGAGGACCACACCCTGCGGCGTGTGGAATGCGGTGGCGAAGGCACTCGGAACCGAGTGCGTCACGGGGATGAACTCGACGTCGCACGGTCCGATCCGGCGGCGCTCGCCGTCGACCACCGGGACGAACGTGACCGAGCCGAGGAGTCCTGCCTCTTCCACCCGGTTCCGGGCCAGCCCCAGCGTCAGCTCGGAGCCGTAGACGGTGACGGGGAAGTCGCGCAGCAGAAAGGCCAGACCACCGGTGTGGTCCTCGTGACCGTGGGTCAGGATGACCCCGTCGACCCGGTCGGCGTTCTCGCGGAGGTACGTGAAGTCGGGAAGGACCAGATCGACACCGGGCATGTCCGGTTCGGGAAACATGATGCCGCAGTCGAGGACCAGGATGCGTCCGTCGACCTCGATGCAAGCACAGTTCCGGCCGATCTCGCCCAGGCCGCCCAGGAAGACGATCCGAACCGGAGGGCTCCCGTTGCCCCCGTCGGTCCCCGGGATGCGGACTTTCTTCTCCCGTGTCTTCTTGGTCACCGATCCGGCGGGTGCCGCCTTGGCCGTTTGCTTCTTGGGTTTGCCGCCGTCGCCTGGTTGGTCGTTGCGCGACCGCGAGCCGCGCCGTCGGCTCCCTCCCTTGGCCGGCGACCCATCACCTGACTTCGCCCGCTTCGATCCCTGCTGTTTTGGTCCCTGCTGTTTTGGTCCCTGCTGTGAACCGCGATCCGGATCAGCCAATCGACTCACGCACCGATGCACCGCTCGTGGCGTGACCGACTCGCTCCACCACGCCACGAGCCTGGTCATCGAGCGAGCTCGGGGCCACTTCGTTCGGGAGGCGGCACTGGCCGGCGGGCAGGCCGAGGACCCGGCACGCGGCCTTGGCCGGCATCGGGTTCGGGAAGGCCTCGGACGACTCGAACCGGTAGGACTCGTACAGGCGGGCGTTGGCCTTCCGGGCTCCGGCCAGGTCCCCGGACCCGAACGCGGAGACCATCTCGACCATCAGGGGACCGGCCCAGTGGGCGGCCACGCTGACGATGCCCACGCCTCCCACGGCCATCAACGGAAGCGTGAGTGGGTCATCGCCCGAATAGAGCTCGAACCGATCGGGAGTCTCGGCCACCACCCGGGCGGCAGAGGCGGGGTCGGCTGTCGAGTCCTTGACCCCCACGATGTTCCCGACCGTGTTCGCCAGTTCGATGAGCAGGTCGGTGGCTATGCGGCGTCCAGTCCGGGCCGGGATGTCGTACAGCAGGACGGGCAGGTCGGTGGCCCCGGCCACCGCCCGGAAATGAGCAGCGAGGCCGGCCTGCGAGGGGCGGCTGTAGTAGGGCGTCACCAGCAGGACGCCCTGGACGCCGGTGCCCCGTGCTTCCTGGGTCAGGGCGATTGAGTGAGCGGTGTCGTTGGACCCCGTCCCGGCCACGACGGGAACCGATACCGCTCCGGCCACCGCGCGCCACAGGTCGATCTTCTCCTGGTCGGAGAGGACCGGGCCCTCACCCGTGGTCCCGGCCACCACCAGCCCATCGCTGCCGTTGTCCACCAGGTGGCGGGCCAGCGCAACTGCGCCGTCCAGATCCAGCCCTCCGCCGTCGTCGAACGGCGTGACCATGGCGGTGATCACAGTGCCGAATCGGCCCATCGAGGATCAGCGCTCCCGGGGCGGCGCGGTCGCAGGTGCCAAAGTCATGATGACGGAGGCTACCAGGAGGCGCCGGGCGCCCCCGCTCCGTCCCCTGTCGGTCAGGAGGCGGCAGGAACGGTCCCCTGTCGGTCAGGAGGCGGCAGGAACGGCGGCGAAGTCGTCGTACTCCTCGCCGGTGTCGGCCCAGTCCTCGAACTGGATCACGCCGAGCTCGGTGAACTTGGTGCGCAGCCACCCATCGGCCGCGTCGAGCAGCCCCAGCTTCTTGCAGTTGGGGACGATCTTGGAGAACAGCAGCCCCTGGAACGCAGCCCGATCCGGCGCCTGTTGCAGAACGGGCACCACCGACTTGGGATCGACGCCCATGCGGTCCCACACCTCTTGTTGCAAGAAACGGTCGCGCATCCGTACTGCCGCCTCGAAGGCGAACTCCTGACGCTCACGGAGCTCGTGAGCCGAGAGCCCGGCGTAGTGTTCCTGGAGGCTGAGCACGCCGAAGGCCACGTGGCGCGCCTCGTCGGCCATCACGTAGCGGAGCAGCTTTTGCAGAAGTGGGTCCGTCGTCATCTGGCGCATGAAGCCGAAGGCGGCGAGGGCCAGACCCTCCACCATGATCTGCATGCCCAGATACGTCATGTCCCACCGACTGTCGGTGATGATGTCGTCGAGGAGGGCCCGGAGGTGAGCGTTGATCGGGTAGTGACCGGAGAGCTTCTCGTTGAGGTACTTGGCGAACACCTCGACGTGGCGCGCCTCGTCCATGACCTGGGTCGCCGCGTAGTATTTGGCGTCGATCCAGGGCACCGACTCGACGATCTTGGCCGTGCACACGAGGGCACCCTGTTCCCCGTGCAGGAACTGCGACAACGTCCAGTTCTGGCTCTCCACGCCGAACTGGAGCCACTCCTTCTCGCCCCAGCCGGCCAGAGGCGTACCGGACAGGTCGAATCCGGCGCCGAGGCCTCCGGTGGCCGCGGCGTTGGCTACTACCAACGCCTCCTGGTCGACCTCGGTCTCCCATGGCAAGTCGGTCTCGCCGTTCCATTGCGAGTTCTTGGCCTTCTCGTAGAGCTTGTTGAGCTTGGCCCGGGACCCCTTCTCGTAGTCCCACGTGAACGTGGTGTCGAACTCGTTGTGCACGTCGTGCTGGCCGCTGGCGTCCTCGACTCCGACGACGGAGAGGATCGCCTCGAAGTCGTCGATCTCGTCGCGTCCGATGATGTCCTGATTGGAGGACAGCTCGTTAGTGGTGGGCACGTTGTTGGTGGGCACTGTCTGGGTCATGGAGCTTCCCCCTGGTCGTTGGCGATGGAATGGAGTAACGGAGAACTATGAGGATCGCCCGGGCCGAGCGATCGGATACCGGGGATCATGAATGTGTCGACCAAGTGCCGGGTGCACGCCGGGTCGCACAGATCGACGCCGACCGCCGGTGAGAGCAAGTAGGAGAACACGATTCGGGCCGCCCACTCCCCGACCCGCAGGGCCTCGTCCATATCCATCCACCGGGCCAGGAAGGGGGCGGTGAACGCCCCGGCCACCAGCAGGACCCGGTCGCCCTCGTCGAAGGCCAGCCGACGCAGGACGATCTCGGGCTCGTGCTCGAAGAGGTACCCGAGGGCCGGATGCCTGGTGATCCGGGTTGCCGCCTCGACGATACCGACGACCAGCACGTCGGACAGATCGCTCGATTCGCCCATCCTGGCCCCCAGAGTCGAGAACAGCCGGGCCACCTCGGTGTCGACCACCGCGGCCAATACGGAATCCTTGCCCTCCGGAAAAGCCCGGTACACGGTGGCCCGGGAGAGCCCGGCCTGGCGGGCCACGTCTTCGACGGTGGTCTTGGCCACGCCCTGTCTGGCCACGCAGGCCAGAGCCCCGTCCACGATCCGGACGCGTTGGGGCGAGTGGGGGTCAGCAACCACCGCACGAGCTGCCGCCTCCCGGGTACCCGCACGCCTCGCCGGCCCGGTGCTTGCTCCTACCACCTGGAGGTGGCCCCTGCGGTTGCCCACCCTGAAACAGTAAGTCGATATTTGTCTCGCTGTCAACGACCGGTCAGCGAACCGACCCTTTGGGCTCTGGACCAGCAACGATGCCGGCCAGCAGCTCTGTGCGCACCAACGCTGCCACCTGGACGTCGTCCTCGAGATCCCACCGACCCGGCGCGTTCATATAGGAGAGGATCATCCGGGCCAGGAAATCGGACGCCTCTCTGGGGTCGACGCCCTCGGCCAGGCCGTGTTGATCGAGATAGGGAACGAGGAACTCGGCGATGACGCCCAGGATCCGGGTGCTCTCGACCGTCAGCTTGGGCACGAGGACGTCAGGCTCGGTTTGCATGACCTTTTGCAGCACCTGGTGCTCGGCCAGCGAGCGATGGGCGAACTGCAGACCCCGCTCCATCACCTGCTCCAGGCTCTGTGCGTCGCGGACCTCGTCGTAGAGCCGCGTGAAGAACTGGAGGAACTCCCATGAGACGACCGCGGTGATCAGCTCTTCTCGTCCCCCCGGGAAATAGCGATACACGGTGGCCCGTGACACGCCCGCTTCCTTGCCGGCATCTTCAACCGTGGTCTTGGACAGCCCCCACCGGGCAACGCAGGCATAGGTGGCCACCAGGATCCGCTGGCGGGTGTCCATCGGATCCGGCACCGGATCAGAGCCCGAGCAGAGGCTCGAGCCCGATGGTCAGACCAGGATGGGAAGGCACCGCCCTGACCGCCACCGCCACTCCGTCCATGAACGAGGTCCGGTCGTAGGCATCGTGGCGGATGGTGAGGCTCTGGCCCACGGCCCCGAGGAGCACCTCTTGGTGGGCGACCAGGCCAGGGAGCCGCACCGAGTGCATGCGGACACCGCCGGGGCCTGTCCCCCCTCGCACCCCGGGCACCACGACCGTGGTGGTGCCGTCGTCGGGGTAGTCGTCCTTGTCGTTGCGCCGGCGGGCGGCGGCCATCCGCTCCGCTGTCCGCATGGCCGTGCCCGAGGGCGCGTCCACCTTCCCGTCGTGATGGAGCTCGACGATCTCCACCCCGTCGAACCAGGGGGCGGCCAGTTCGGCGAAGTGCATCATCAAGACCGCCCCGATGGCGAAGTTGGCCGCCAGCACGCAATTGGGAGCGCCGTGGTCCGGGCCGGCGAACTGGCGGGCCAGCTCGGCCGTGTCGTCGTCGGTGAACCCGGTGGTCCCCACCACGGCGTGGATGCCGGCCTCCGCGCACCAGGCCAAAGAGGCACGTGCTCCTTCGGCCACGGTGAAGTCCACCGCCACCTCGGCTTCGGATCGGGTCAGGGCGTCGAGGTGCCCCTCGATCTGGAGCCCGTCGGCGTCGGTCCCGGTGACCTGGCGGAGGTCGATACCGGCCAGCTCGGGGTCGACGGCGGCTACCAGCTCCAGACCTG
>DASXMT010000580.1:0-12913 GCA_036495505.1 Acidimicrobiales bacterium
CGACGATCTCCATGATCTCGGTGGTGATCGTGTCCTGGCGGGCACGGTTCATGATCCGGGAGTACTTCTTGATGAGCTCTTCGGCGTTCTCGGTGGCGGCGGCCATGGCCCGTTGCCGGGAGGTCAACTCGGCCGCCGAGGCCCCGAGCAGTGCGGCGAAGATCTCGGTCTCCGCCGCGGTCGGGGCCAGCGTCTCGAGCAGGGTGGCGGCATCCGGTTCGAACTCGGTGTACCCGGCCCGAACCTCGCCGGCGTCGGAGGACGCAGGTTTCGGCGAGCCCTCGGTCCCCTCGGCGCTGTCCCCATCCGCCGGCTCTCGAGGATCGATCAAGGGAAGCAGCTGGCGCACCTCGACCCGTTGCGACCCGGCAGAGATGAAGCGGGTGGACACGACCAGGACCTGATCGACCTCGCCCTCGACGAACGGCGTCACAATGGCCTCGGTCACCGACCGGGCGGCGTCGAAGGTGGGCCGCTCGCTGAACCCGGCAAAGGACTCCTCAACCGGCTGGCGGCGGTACCGGAAGTAGCTCTGCGCCCGCTTGCCCGTGGTGAACAGCCGGTAGTTGACGCCGCTCTCGGCCCCGGAAGCGAGAAGGCGATCGGTGGCCCGGAAGACCAAGGTGTTGTAGGCGCCACAGAGGCCGCGGTCGGCCACGATGCTCAGGACGGCCACGTTCTCGATCGTTTCCGGCGTTCCCAGGAGACGGCCGGCGGCCGCTTCGTCGCCGGTGGCCGTCTCGAGGACAATGCGCGCCATGGCCTCGTGGTACGGCCGGGCGGCGGCAATGCGATTCTGGGCCCGGATGATCTGCGAGGCGGCGATGAGCTCCATCGCCTTGGTGATCTTCTTCGTCGACTGAATGCTCTTGATCCGCCGTTTGAGGACGCGCTCCTGCCCACCGGCCATGGTTCAGTCGACCTTCCCGGTGTCAAAGTTGTCGAGGAAGGCACGCAGGGCCTTGTCCATGGCATCGCCTTCGGGGAGCCTGCCCGTGGTCCGAATGGTCTCGAGGAGGTCGGCGTGATTGGCGCGGAAGTCTTCGCGGACTTCAGCCTCGAAACGCTGCACCTCGGAGACGGGGACCTCGTCGATGAAGCCCCTGGAACCGGCGAAGATGACCACCACCTGCTCCTCGACCGGGACAGGCACGTTCAGGCCCTGCTTCAGCAGCTCGCTGAGCCGATAGCCCCGGTCCAGCTGGGCCTGGGAGACCTTGTCGAGCTCCGAACCGAAGGTGGCGAACGACTCGAGCTCCCGGAACTGGGCCAGGTCGGTCTTCAACGTGCCGGACACGTCCTTCATGGCCTTGATCTGGGCGGCGCTTCCCACCCGGCTGACCGAGATGCCCACGTTGATAGCGGGCCGCTGGCCGGCATAGAAGAGCTCGCTCTCCAAGAAGACCTGGCCGTCGGTGATCGAGATCACGTTGGTGGGGATATAGGCGGAAACGTCCCCGGCCTTTGTCTCAATGATCGGCAGTGCGGTCAAGGATCCACCGCCCTCGGCATCGGAGAGCTTGGCCGCCCGCTCCAGAAGCCGACTGTGGAGGTAGAACACGTCGCCCGGGTAGGCCTCGCGGCCCGGTGGGCGACGAAGCAACAGCGACAGCTGCCGGTAGGCCTCGGCCTGCTTGGACAGGTCGTCGTACACGATCAGAGCGTGCTCGCCCTTGTCCATCCAGTGGGTGCCGATGGCACAGCCGGAGAAGGGGGCGAGGTACTTGAACGGGGCAGGTTCTCCCGCTCCGGCCAGCACGACGACCGTGTACTCCAGTGCTCCATGGGCCTCGAGGGTGGCCACCGTCTGGGACACCGACGAGTCCTTCAGTCCCACGGCGACGTATATGCACTTCACGCCCTGACCCCGTTGGTTGAGGATGGTGTCGACGGCGACAGTCGTCTTGCCCGTCTTGCGGTCGCCGATGATCAGCTCACGTTGACCACGACCGATGGGCGTCATCGCGTCGATGGCCTTGATGCCGGTCTGCAACGGTTGGTTCACCGGCTGGCGGCGGACGATGCCAGGTGCCTGGACCTCGAGGCGCCGGCTCTCCTCGGTGGCGATGGGTCCCTTCCCGTCCACCGGCTCACCCAGGGCGTTCACCACCCGCCCGAGGAGGGCGTCGCCCACCGGCATGGACAGGATCTGTCCCGTGGCTTTGACCAGTTGCTCTTCTTCCAGGTGCTCGTCGCTGCCGAGGATGATGGCGCCGATGGTGTCCTCGTCGAGGTTCAGAGCGAGGCCGGTGGTGCCGTCCTCGAACTCGAGGATCTCGTTGACCGCCGCTCCGGGCAACCCGGTGACCCGGGCAATTCCGTCGCTCACCTCGACGATGCGACCGACCTGTTCGGTCCCGACCTCGGGGACATAGTCGTCGACGTGACGCCTCAGTGCGGCGGTGATCTCGTCGGCGTTGATCGTGAGCTCAGCCATCAGCTCTCTTCCCTTCCTTCTGGGATTCGGTAGCCCGCCTCGGAGATGAGGAGGTGCTCCTTCAATTGGTCCAAGCGGTGGCGGGCGCTGCCATCGACCAGGAGGTCGCCCACCTGCACGACGACGCCGCCCAGCAACGTCGGGTCGATCGTCACCTGGAGCTCCACCGGGGATCCGGTGAGGCGGGCCAGCGCATTACCCAACCCCTGGCGCTGGGGATCCTCGACCTCCTCGGCCGAGCTGACCCGGGCCACCCGCCAGCCCCGTGCCCGGGCCGCTTCGACGACGATGGCGTCCAGGGTGGCGACGATGTCGCGGGCCCGGCCGCCCCGGATGGCATAGGCGGTCAGGCGCAGGGTGGCCGGTAAGGCCTGCTCCCCGATCAGGTCCTCCACAATGCCCTGACGGACTGAGACTGGGAGGTCCCGATCGCCCAGCGCGCTCCGGAGCTCACGGCTCGACTCGACAGTGCGCGCAAAGCGGAACAGCTGGTCCTCGATCTCCTCGAGCTCCTCGGTGGACACGGTTTCGAAGACTGCGGCGGCATATCCGGTCACCCGGTTGCGCGAAGCCATCCGTCCCAGAATGAGCTCGTCCTCCATGATGT
The DNA here is from genome assembly GCA_036495505.1 of Acidimicrobiales bacterium. Classification (GTDB taxonomy): domain Bacteria; phylum Actinomycetota; class Acidimicrobiia; order Acidimicrobiales; family RAAP-2; genus DASXMT01. The sequence goes on from DASXMT010000580.1 coordinate 3,045, forward strand.
CGCTCCCGCGGGCGGAGCGGTCGGCCAACAACCTCATCTCGCTGGCCAGCCAGTGGATCGAGACGATGACTTCGGAGGCGGGGACCACGGTCACCGCCTTGGCCACCAGCTTGCGGACCTCGGGTCGGACCTTCCCATCCAAGAGGTCGTCGAGAACGGCGCGCCGCGTCGGCGCCGGCAGGGAGGCGTCGTTCACCACCAGGCTCAATTCGGCGCTTCCGTCCACAAGCGACCGCACCGCTTCCAGTTCGGCGGCTGCATCGCCCAACGCGCCGGCATCGGCGAGCGTCTCGCTCAACGCGGCCAGGTAGCCCTGTAGGGCAGCGTTCACCCGCCGCTCCCGGTGGCCGCACCCGTGTCGGCGGCTTCGGCCGACACGGCAGCGATGGCCTCGTTGATCAGCTCCTGGTGGTCAGCAGCTTGGATCTCCCGCCCGATGACGCGTTCGGCGGCGGCAATGATGATCTCGCCCACCCGCGCCGTGATCTGCTCGACCGCGGCCTGTCGGGCCAGGGCAACCTCGGCGTCCGCCGAGTGCACGATGCGCTCGTACTCGGCCTGGGCCTGGGCCTGCCGAGAAGCCAGGACCTGGTCGGCGGTGTGGTTGGCCTGGGAAACGATTTCCCGGGCCTTTTGCCGGGCAGCCTCGAGTTCGCGGCGACGTTCGGCGTCGGCTTGTTCGGCGTCGGCCTTGGCCCGGTCTGCCGCCTCGAGCTCGCCGCGAATCTGATCCTGACGCTCGGCCAACACCCTGTTGAGCGGGGGCAGCACCTTCCACCCGATGACACCAAGCACGATGAGGAACGCGATCAGCACAAAGATAAAGGTCCCGTTGGGGACGAGAAAGTTACTGGTTTGCGCTATGGGCATCGTGTGTCAGCCTCGCTTCATCGTTCGGTCGTCGCCGTCGCGTGCAGATGACCGCCCTGGGCGGTCGTCCGTCCCGGCGCAGCGCCGGCCTGCCTCGTCCACGGGCCTACTTCTTGTACAGGGAGAAGACAAAGAGAGCGGTGAAGGCCAGGTTGATGAAGTACATAGCCTCGACCAAACCCACCGTGAGGAACATGATGGTGAACAGGCGTCCCTGTGCCTCGGGCTGACGGGCCACACCGGCAATCGTCTGGCTACCCGCAAGGCCGTCACCGACGGCAGCGCCAACGGCGCCGCCTCCCAGTGCCAGGCCGCCGCCAACCATGGCGCCGGCCAGTCTTACGGCCTCCGCCATTGAGGTGTCTGCCATTGGTGCTTCTCCTTTTGTGTGGGTTTGATTGAAGAACTGTGGTCGGAACGGTAACGCCTTCGGAGCGACCTAGTGGGCGTCGCTCATGGCGGTGTCGAAGTAGAGGATGGTGAGCAGGGCGAAGATGAACGCCTGAATGGCCCCGATGACCAGGTCGAACAGCTTCCAGACCGGATCGAACACCAGGAACAAGATGCCGCCGATCGGGATGGAACCGAGCTTCCAGGCCACCAGGAATGCCAGCAGCGACAACATGAGCGCGCTCGACAGCAGGTTGCCGAAGAGTCGAAGGGCCAGGGTGAGGGGCTTGGCGATCTCCTCGACCAGGTTGATGAACGCGTTGAAGGGCATCAGGATCAGGGGGAATGGCTGCGTGAGGTAATGCTTGATGTAGCCCCCCCACCCCCGGGCACGGATCGAGGCGACGTGCACCAGGATGATGACGAAGACGGCGAGGGCCAGGGGCAGGTTGATGTCGGCTGTCGGAGCCGGGAGCCACTCGACCGTGCTCCCGAGACCGACGACGGCGAACCAGTTGCACACGAGGATGAACACGAAGAGGGTCACGGCCAACGGGACGATGCGGGCTCCCCGAGGGCCGATGTTCGACTCCACCTGCTTCTTCACCGTGGTGACGCCCAACTCCCACGCCAGCTGCATCTTGCTCGGCACGCCCGCGGTCGCCCGGGCCCGCATCACCAGACCGAGCGCGATCGTGACCACGCCTGCGGCCACCGTGGCCCACACCGTGTCGGCGTTGATCGTGAGGCCGCCCACCTTCCGGACGACGTGGTCGCCGACCGAGACATCGGCCAGGACGTGAGAACTCAAGAGGTTGAGAGCAAGGCTCATCGGGTCACGCACCCCCACGCGTGTCTTCGGATCGTTCCACTACATCCAGGACGTCGGCGTCGAGAACGCCCTCGCCGCTGTCGGTGGGAGGGCCGAGCTTGAACATGGAACGGGCCACGTTCACCAGGAGCAGCAACTGGAAGACGGCCAGGCCGGCCAGGACCCCGAAGCCAAGGTTGAACGAGAGGAACAGCAGACCAATGGTGATGGCCGAGATGATCCCCATGCGGGCCATGGTGTTCAGGGCCAGCGGGCGACGTTTGTTTTCTTCCTCCCGGGCACCGACCTTGACCACCGAGGAGCCCACCAAGCGGAAGTTGATGGTGCCGAGGGCCAGCCCGATGCAGGCGCCCACGCCGAGGAGGTAGCGATCGAACGAGATCGCCGCGGCCAGCGCCATGACACCGACGATCAACGCAGCGGTGACCGTGCGGCGTGAGACGGCGGGGACGTCAGGAAGTGTGAATCGACCAAACACAGTGGCTACCGATCCGATCCGGCTGCGTCGATCACAGGTACTTGCGGACCAGCGTGATGGTGACCAGCACCGCGGCCGCCACCCCAAAGGCGAGACCCACGAAGGTCAGGATCGGAGAGGTGCCGACCAGCGCATCGATCCCGTAGCCGATGCCCCCACCCAAGACCAGGCATAAGGCGATGGACACGCCCATGGTAAGGAAGTCGATGATGCTCGGCGTGGGATTGGGTCCGGTGTGTCCCGCCTTCGGAGAATCGCCCTCCGAGGAGGAATTCGCAATTGGAGAATTGTCCGCCATCGCCGCGCCGTGCCGCGTCAATAGATGTAAGAAGGAGGTGCTTCAACCGAATAACCCGGACTCACGCAGCGCGTCGGGCGCCGTTGCCGATGGTTCCAGAGGCATGGGTGCCGCCGTGGAACCCGGCGGTATGGGAAAACTTCACGTGCGACATCATCGCACCCGAGGTGCCTATTCGGCAAAACGAGGACACCGTCCGGTTACCGGCCTGTAACGGTTCCCGGCGTGCCCGCCGGCTGCGTCGCCGGCTGATCGGTGGCCGAAGCCCCCGATGAGCCGTTGCCCACTGCTGCCCGGGGAAGCCGGGGAACAGGTGCGTCGCGCTGGAAAGGCCGCCGGCCAGGGCGTTTGCCTCGGCGGGCTACTGGGTCTGTGGTGGTCGCCTCCCCGGGCGAGGCATCGGGGTCGTCGGACTGCCGACGCAGGCTGGGGTGGAACAGCGTGTAGAGGATGACACCGAGGGCAGCCGCCCCGAAGGGGATGAAGGCGTTCACGCTGGACACGTACAAGGGGAAAAGGATGAAACCGGACAACAATGCCGTCCAGGCCCACAGGATGAGAACGCTGCGGCGGTGACCATGACCCAACCGCAACAGTCGGTGGTGCAGGTGGTTCTTGTCCGGAGTGGCGAACCCGGTCCGGTTGGCCGTCCGCCGGACGAAGGCGAATGCCATGTCGAAGAGGGGCACGCCGAGAATGAAGAAGGGGATGAACAGGGGGGCGAAGAAGAAGTACGTCTGACCGCTCCTGACCGCTCCGGCCGAGGTTCCGATGATTCCGGCGGACCGACCCCCGATGAGCATGGTGGACGCGGCCATCAACAAACCAAGGAGCAGCGCTCCGGCATCCCCCATGAAGATCTTGGCCGGGTGGAAGTTATGGGGCAGGAAGCCAATGCAGATCCCGCAGGTGATGACGGCGATCAGCGGACCGATGTTGTCCGTCGACAGGTTGCCCAGGTTCTGGAGGTGGAAGCCGTACACGGCGAGTGCTCCCGAGGCGATGGCCACCACCCCGGCGGCCAGGCCGTCGAGGCCGTCGATCAGGTTCACGGCGTTGGTGATGCCTATGACCCACAGGGCGGTCAGCAAAGGGGTCACGTCTGGGGAGAGCACGACGAACCCGGCCAGAGGGATCTTGAACTGGAACCAGTCGACCCCCAAGAAGTACAGGATGGAGGCGGCCAGGACCTGTCCCGCCATCTTGGCCGGCGCCGACATGTCCCGGATGTCGTCGATGACCCCCACCACAAAGATCGCTGTCGCGCCGAGGATCAGGCCCAGGGGCTCCGACGAACCCTGGAACTCCGAGCGGAGCTGGGGGATGAGGGCAGCGACCGAGAAGGCGACCAGCAGGGCTACGAACATGGCCACCCCCCCAGCCTGGGGCGTGACCCGCTGGTGAACCTTCCGATCGTCCGGTTGGGCCACGTAGCCGATCCGGGTGGCCACCCGCCGGACGGGGAAGGTGGTCAGGAACGACACCAGGATGGCCACCGCGAAGACCACTCCGTACCAGTCGAGGGGTACGCCGGCAATCACCGGAGTGACCCTCCGATCACGTCCTGGCCAGGGTGGGGTATGGCGGGAACGCGGCGCAGAGGGCCCGTACCTCTTCGCGCACCGCCGTCAACGTTGCCTCGTCGTCCCGGTTCGACAGGGCGCGGCCGATCAACCGCCCCACCACCCCCATCTGGTCGACTCCCATGCCCGCAGTGGTCTGGGCAGCCGATCCCAGTCGGAGGCCCGAGGTCACGAAGGGCGACCGGGGATCGTCGGGGATCGTGTTGCGGTTGCAGGTGATCCCGGCCCGGTCGAGCACCTCTTGGGCCACCTTCCCGGTGAGCTCGGCGTCGAAGGTACGGAGGTCCACCAGGACCTGGTGGTTCTCGGTTCCACCGGACACCAGGCGGAAGCCCCCGTCGGTCAAGGCGCTCCCGAGGGCGGCGGCGTTGGTCACGACCTGCCGGGCATAGTCGGCGAACTCGGGCTGGGCCGCTTCGGCGAAGGCCACCGCCTTGGCCGCGATGACGTGCTCCAGGGGTCCGCCCTGCAGCCCTGGGAAGACTGCGCTGTCGATGGCCTTGGCGTGCTCGGCGCCGGTCAGGATGGCGCCCCCCCGGGGCCCGCGCAGTGTCTTGTGGGTGGTCAAGGTCACGACATCGGCCACACCCACCGGCGAAGGATGGACCTTGCCTGCGATGAGCCCGGCGGGATGGGCGGCGTCGAACATGAAGAGGGCACCGACGGAATCGGCGATCTCACGGAACGGGAGGGGATCGATGATTCGTGAGTAGGCGGTGGACCCGGCCACGATCAGCTTGGGCCGCTCCCGCCGGGCCACATCGGCCACCTGATCGAAGTCGATGATCTCGCCCGGCTTGTCCGCATCGGAGCTGGCCGGAGAGACGCCGTAGGAGACGAACCGCCATATCTTCGATGTGATGCTGGCCGGTGAGCCATGGGTGAGGTGGCCACCGTGGTCGAGACGCATGGCCAAAATGGTGTCGCCCGGCTCGAGGAACGCCTGGTACACGGCCAGGTTGGCGTTGGCGCCGGCATGAGGCTGGACGTTGGCGTGCTCAGCCCCGAAGAGCGCCGTGGCCCGGTCCCGGGCCAGGTTCTCCACCTCGTCGATGATCCGGTTCCCGCCGTAGTACCGCCGGCCCGGATAGCCCTCGGAGTACTTGTTGGTGAGCACCGATCCCGACGCGGCCAGCACCGCGGGCGAGGTGAAGTTCTCCGATGCGATCAGCTGGAGGGTCGTCGACTGACGATCCATCTCCTCATCGAGCAAGCGGGACACTTCGGGGTCGTCGCCCAGCCAGTCGTCGAAGGGAGTGGCGGCATAGGTGGGGCTCATGGGGTCGGGCGCTACCTTTCTGTCGGGCGGCTGGCTTCGTACTCGGTGATCTCGTCGATCCGGCGTTGGTGACGCCCTCCCGCATACGTGGTGGTGAGGAAGGTGTCGAGGGCATCCGTGGCCACGATGACCCCGGTGGTACGGCCCCCGAAACAGATCACATTGGCGTCATTGTGCTCCCGGGCCAGCCCGGCGGTGGTCACATCGTGCACCACCGCCGCTCGGATTCCGAGGACCTTGTTTGCGGCGATGCCGATGCCGATCCCGGTGCCACAGACACACAGTCCCAACTCGACCCGGCCGCTGACCACTGCTTCACCGACGGCTTCACCAAATTTCGGGTAGTCGACGGAGACGTCGGGTGAGTCTGTGCCCACGTCCACGACCTCGTGGCCGCCATCGGCCAGGTGCTTAGCCAGCTCCGCCTTGAGGTCGTAGCCGGCGTGGTCCGAGCCAACTGCGATGCGCATCTCCGCAGTCTACCGAGGGGTTACCCCACGGTTCGGCCCGTTTCGGCGGTCCGTACGTGGGTCGGTGGCGCCGAATTCCCACCACGAAAAGTCCATCTCGCATGTACAGAGAGTGGTCATCTGACAGCGTGCGGCAACATGTCCCGCTACGCTCGGGCACCTCATGTCATCCGTTGATCCTCGAACGCCCGTCATCGTGGGCGTGGGCCAGGTCACCAACCGCCGCGACCCCGACCCGGGTGCCGACCTGGTCAACCGCCCGGAACCCGTCGACTTGATGGTCACCGCCCTGCTGCTGGCCGTCGAGGACTGTGACGGATCCAAGTCAGACGGGAGTTCCCCGGCCGGCTGTGCCCTCCTCAAACGCACGGACTCCATCCGGGCGATTGCCCCTTACAGCTGGGACTACCGCAACCCGGCCAGGCTGGTAGCCGAACGGCTGTCGATCGAGCCCAGGGAGCTGGCACTGACCTCCTCCGGTGGGAACAACCCGCAGCTCACCGTCAACCAGACCGCATTGGCCATCGGTCGGGGCGAGCTCGACAGCGCGGTAATCGTGGGTGCTGACTGTGGCTACACGGCCGCGGCCGTGCGCACGCACCCCGATCGACCCGTGCTCGGCTGGACCGTCGAGGCACCCGGCGTCGACCAACCAGTGATGATCGGAACCGCCCGTCGCGGCACCACCGATGCCGAAGAGGCGGTCGGCATCGACGTGCCCGCTCATGTGTTCCCCTTGTTCGAGAACGCCCTCCGAGCCGAGGCCGGCCGGTCCCTCGCCGAGCACGAGCAGCTCATGGGCCGTCTGTGGTCGCGATTCTCCGAGGTGGCCGCCGGTCATCCCCAGGCCTGGATCACCGATTCGTGTTCAGCCGAGGACATCATCACCATCGGCGAGAACAACCGGATGGTCTCGTTCCCGTATCCCAAGCTCCTCACCGGGAACAACCGGGTCGACCAAGGAGGGGCACTTATCATGTGTTCGGCAGCAGCGGCCCAGGCGGCGGGAGTCCCCCGTGACCGGTGGGTGTTTCCCCTGGCCGGCTCCGATGCGGTCGACCATTGGTATCTCTCGCATCGAGCGGACTTCCACTCCTCGCCCGCTGCTCGCCTCGCCGGCCGGTCGGCCATGGCGCTGGCGGGGACCGACGCCGACAGCATCGGTCATCTCGATCTCTATTCGTACTTCCCGTCGTCCGTGGAGGTCGTGGCCAACGAGCTGGGCATCGCCATCGACGAGCCACGACCCCTGACAGTCACCGGTGGTCTCACCTTCTTCGGGGCCGCCGGCAGCAACTACGGCACGCACGCCATCGCCACCATGGTGGAGTCCCTCCGGGAGGACCCGGGGTCGCTGGGCATGGTCACCAATATCGGGTTGAACATGACCCTGCACTCGGTCGGGGTCTACGGGACAAAGCCCGGCCCACCCACGCCCGACCCCGCTGTCCTCCCCGCGAACACGGGGGTCGAAGAAGTCGCCGGGTACCGCTGGGCCGATCCCCAATCGGCAGTGGCCGCCCTGCCCCAGTGCTCGCCTGACGCCGACGCCTCCGGCGAGGTCACCGTGGAGACCTACTCCGTCACCTACGACCGCGACGGCGTCCCCGACTGCGCCATCGTGGCCTGCAAGACGCCCGAGGGCCGGCGGGCCTGGGCCAACGTCACCGATCAAGACCAGCTCACGGTGCTGGTGACCGAGGAGGGATGCGGACGGCTGGGGAAGCTCCGCAGCGACGGGCAAGTCGACCTGCGCTGACGCAGATCAGATCCCTCCCGGCGTGGCCTTGGCCATGGCGTCGACCAGCCGGGACGGCAACAGACCGTTGAGGGCCCAGCCGATCCGGGCCTCGATCCCCACCGCCACCACCGGCCGGTTCCGCACGACCGCACCAACGATGGCTGCCGCCACCATGTTGGGCGGGTGCCCCTTGGCGAATGTCTGCTTCACCCTGCCGACAGTGTCGGCGCTGGCACGGTCGCCCTTGAACCTGGTGTGCTCGATGATCGGCGTGGCGATGACCCCGGGGCAGATCGCCGACACCCCGACGCCGCTATGCCCCCAGTCGGCCCGAAGACACCGGCTCAGCGCCAGTACGGCAGCCTTCGAGGTGACGTAACCGGGCTCGGTGGCCCGAGGGGTGTACGCCAAGCCCGACGAGAGGTTCACCACGTGCCCGCGGCCCCGTTCGATCATGGCCGGACCGAAGGCCTGGCAGCCGTGGACCACGCCCATCAGGTTGATCCCGAGGATCCACTCCCAATCCTTCGGCGACATGGCCAGGAACCGACCGGACATGCCCACACCGGCATTGTTGACCAGCACATCGAGCACACCGTGTTCCTCGGCCACCAGGGCGGCCAACGCGGTCATGGCCTCCTGATCGGCGACGTCGACGGTATAGGCGCGATGCGACGCTCGGGCTGTTCGAGCAGGCCCCGGCTGGGCACAGGCCTTTGCCGTGTGCTCCGCCGCTGCAGAGTCGATGTCTGCGCAGAGGACGGTCGCCCCCCGGTCGGCGAAGGCGTGGGCGGTGGCTTCGCCGATGCCGCTGCCGGCTCCGGTCACCAGCACCAACGATCCGGAAAGCTCGATCGGCGGACGCCTCATCAACCTGCTCCCTTCCCGCCGGCGGCAACCCCGGCCATTGCCTCGAGACCTGGCCCCATCAGTTGGACCATCAGGTCGGCCAGGTCATCTGCGCTCATCCACTGGTGACCCTGCCACCACCCGGCCAGGGCTTCGAACGCACCGTTGATGGCGTTGGCCAACGCTTCGGCGATGACTCGGTCGGTGGCGCCAACCTTGGCCCGGTCGGTCGCCCGGTCGGTGCCCTCGTCGGTGGCGCCAACCTTGGCCCGGTCGGTGGCGTCGTCGGTGGCTCGGTCGGTGGCCTCGTCGGTGGCCTCCTCGGTGGCCGAAGCTGGCCCAGAGGAGTAGGAGGAACGTCCTGAGTACTGCCCTTGAATCAGAAGCCCCGCAACCAGACCGGCCTGGTTCCTCCGGATCTCGGCCATCTCCGCCGTCAAGGGCGCACTCCCGGAGGCCAGAAGGCCACGCCATGCCGGTCGATGCTCGTCCACGAAACGGAAGAAGGCGAGAGCCCCGGCCCTGAGCCGATCATCTGCCGAGGCGGCGTCGACGGCGGAGGCCACCCGGGAGGCCAGTTCGTTGGCGCTCCGAGCCAGGCACAGCTCGAAGAGCTGCTCTTTGGCCCCAACCAGGTCGTAGACCACCGGTTTGGATACGCCGGCCAGCCGGGCCACGTCGTCCATCGATGTCCCCTGGTAACCGAACTGGCCGAAGAGATCCTCGGCGATGCGGGCGATCTGGGGGATGCGCACCTCCCGAGGTACCCGGCGTCTGGTCCGCGGGTTGGGTGCCATTCGGGTCGCCACCGCGTCGGGCGCGTCATCCTCATGTTTTCCATGTTCTGCCTGGCCAGATGGATCTTCGGCCTTCACCCTTGCCATCCTACTATAAGTAGGTTACTACTAGTAACCATGGATCACGGAGACCTCCTGCAGCCGGATCATCACCGCGTGGCCATCCTCGGGGCCGGCCTTGCCGGCATCGGCATGGCCATCAGGCTTCGCCAACGGGGCATCGAGGACTTCGTGATCATCGAGCGGGAGGCGGACCTCGGAGGCACTTGGTACGTCAACACC
>DASXMT010000581.1:0-4024 GCA_036495505.1 Acidimicrobiales bacterium
TGCCGCGGTGCCTGACCGGAGCCACTGGCCTGGGCCAGGGTTGCAAATACCAGGCCAACTCTCAATCAGAGTTCCTAGTCAAGTTGATCCTCGGGGTCCGCCTCGTCCTCGCCGGGTTCAAAAATCCAGGACGTAGCGTGACAATCTCTTGGTCCCCAAACGTTCACCAACGTCCCACTGTTTCAGCGAACCGTCAGCTCCTTGAGTTTGTTGACTGCGTCACCAAGGCTAAAGACCAGTTGGCCTTCGCTGAATTCGATAAACCACTGAACCTGCAGGTTGACATCCGTCGCCTCGTTGTCCCCCGATGGCCGTCTGTCAGTTCGCAGTCCAACAATTGGGGTGGCTTTGGCCGCGGCGTAGCCAACCTCGGCCGCCGTGCCGCTATCGATATCGCTGCCGTCCAGTAACGCCAGGAGTGCACCAGCCTGATCGATCAAATCTTGATTGGCTCGGCCCAGTTTTCGGTTTACCTCGGGTAGCTGATCAGCTCTCTCGGGGCCGAGGGGCAGGCTCAGAACTCGCTGCACATCCAAGTTCTGGATCTCCCATGGGTCCAGAACCTCGAAACCAGCCTCGATCAACAGCGGCCGTAGGACCGTCTTGTGGTAAAGAAGTCCCGGATCACTGAACCCTGATGGTCCGGCCAGGTAGACCTTGAAGGCATTGGATCCGATGGGAGCCTGCTGCGGGGCACGATCCTCCGAGAAGAATCGTTTGGCCAGACTTCGGGCCGTGATCTCACGAGTGACAATGGCCAACAGGAGTATCAGCAGAAACAACTGGTTGAGCCCCGAATGACGGGCACCGGGGACAACCGCCCAGCAAATTAGGTAGGCGACGAGCACTGACCCCGAAACGATCGGCACGTCCAACCACAGGCGATACCCGGGCAGCTCCCACCGGTGATTGGCCAGAACATCGGACAGAAGCGATAGACAGTCGATGGCGACCAGGACGGCCAGGAACCGAAAGAGGTTTTGGCTAGCCGGATTTGATAGCGGGTCACTGAGGACTAGGAGCCCCGCGAACCCAACCGCCACCAGGAGATCAATGGCGAATCGAATTTCCTCGGTCCCGGTCTTCGGTTTGTTGACGCCCACCTCATCGGGCAACCACCGCACCTTGTAGGGAAAGCGCCCAATGTTCAGCGAATAGTCTAAGAAGTCCCAACCGGCGCCTACGAAAACGACCACGGTCGCCAAGACCACCGTTCGATTCATAGCTGTCAGAGGATGCTGCCAAATCTGATGAGTCGAAATAACGCTTTCGCCGATGACCAGCGCGTAGACGATGGCGACGATGGCGGCCAAGCTGGTCGATTGGTCCCGGCGGGTTGGCACCTCCCCCGGGTCACGCGTGTTCTTCTGGGCCTCCACGTGGTCACGCGTGTTCTTCTGGGAAGGTGGCATGTGTTCCTCACGTCCGGCTGGATGGCGGCATCCGGCCGACCGTCTCCCTAGCCAAAGCTACTCAAACGAACGTCGGTCCGGGTTCATACTGATGCCTCTGCCTGCAACGCGTGCGTCGCGAATCTTCGGTGCTGAACCGAGCAGCTTCCCGTTCGCTGGTCTCAGTGAATGTCGATGATCATGGCGGCGACGTTGTCTTCCGCTTCTCGCTCCACCGGATGTGCGACCAGTCGGTCGGCGGATCGCTGGGTTCAACTTCCGAAGCCGGCACGGCTTCGATCTCTTCAGGGGCAAGGGTTTTGAAGAGACCGCCTGATGCAGCTAACCGGTGGAGTAGTAGCGGTAGCCCGACGACCCGTCGACTGCCGCAGGCACGCCGCCGACGGCCCTCTCCTTTGGCTCTTCGTTGGTGTCATTCGATCCTGCTCCTTTGACGTCTCGTCGCGACGGCGTGCCGCCACGTCTGAACGCCCGGCCGCCAACCATCGGAGTCCCTTCGAAAAGGAAAGAAGGAGGTCGACCGTGGAGTTTCTGGTCGAGCTCGAATTCAATGTTCCAGAGGGCACCCCAGAGTCTGAGGTCAACGAACCCGAGAAGGCCGAAGCGGTCGCTGCGGCCAATCTGGTGGATGACAGGCACCTTGTCCGGCTCTGGAAGCTTCCAGTCGCGTATGGTGATCCCAAGGTCCTTGGCCTCTACCGAGCCAAGAGCGAAACGGAACTCGATGCCCTCCTCGCTGCTCTGCCGCTCGCCGAATGGATGCGAGTCACCAACGCCCTCCTCGCCGTGGACCCCAACGATCCCGCACTAGATCCAACAGTCGCCTGATCGGCAGATGGCGCAGCCAACTTTCCCCGCACGGCGCCCCGAGCGTCCCAACCAACCGGAGCCAACCATGAGCAGTCTTCCTGATCCTCGTCTGACCCAGATCTACCGCTTGGAGGCGACCGTCGGTGAGATCTTGAACGTCGGCAACTTCGCCCAAGGCCGTCGCCACGTCGTCCCATTGACCGGCGGGACCTTCACCGGACCTGAGCTCAACGGGACCTTGGTCCCCGGTGCCAGCGCCGACTGGCAGATCGTCCTGGCCGACGGCACGGCACTCGGAGATATCCGCTACATCTTGGAAACCGACGGTGGCGATCTGCTCTACGTCCAATCAAGAGGAGTTCGCCACGGCAGCCCCGAAGTCCTCGCACGGCTCGGACGGGGTGAAGACGTGGACGCCAGCGAGTACACCTTTCGCACCTCAACTCAGATCGAGACCGGCGCCGCCGCCCTCGACTGGCTGAACAAGGGCGTGTTCATCAGCGTCGCCGGTCGTCGGCCCGGCGGCGTGATTTACGAGACCTACCTCGTCGGATGAGTCCGTCGCCCGAGCACCGACAGCCCCAGCTTCGACAACTGATAGGTGAGTGGCGGTCATCACCGGCGCTCACTGGAAGAATCGGTAAAGGCTCCGTCGGCGAGTTCGCCGTGCCGGGTGCGTGTCGTCGCCACCTCACGCTCGATCAACCTTTCCGACGAGCCGGGCTTCCTCGCTGTCCCGGGCGACGTCACGGACGGCGAGAGAGACCAGGACGCAGCATGGGGAGTACAAGATGTTGTCTTCGTGACGCGAGAGTGACTATTGACCTATGTGCCATCACATCGTTCGACGGTCGTGACCTTGAAGCTGCCTTGGGTCTCATGGGCATTCGATCATCTGGGGAGAGCTGACGACGGTGATGAATCGAAGAGGCGCGGAGCCGTTGTCAGCTGACAGGCGTTTGCGAGGTCACCGATTACATCGGCGCTGACCTGCGGGGGTGGGTGAGCATCGGCAAGTCAGAGCCGTGAGGCACGGCAGTACGGCCCTATGCTGCGGAACAAACCTCTGAACTGGGGTCATATAGTGGGTCTTGAAAGTCTCGGCCCCACCACCTTGGATGAGAGGTGTTTGGTGCCTCGAGCGGCACGCAGGTAGTGACGTTAGGAATTGCTCGAGCAATGCCACAAGGGTCCCGCCACATCAGTCCCCTGGCAAAGTTCGACGTTCACCGAAAGGAGAGCACGTGGCAGACCGTCAGAGCAAGCATGCAGAGGCGATCTCAAAGCTGACCCGCAGACAACGAAACGTTACTCAGAAGGGTGCTACCGAGCCCGCCTTCGACAACGAGTTCTGGGACCAAAAGGAGGCGGGGATCTACGTCGACATCGTGTCGGGCGAGCCACTCTTCGCCTCGAAGCAGAAGTTCGACAGTGGGTGCGGTTGGCCAAGCTTCACGGTTCCCTTGGAGCCCGAGAATGTCGTGGAAAGAGTAGACCGCAGTCACGGGATGGTTCGGACCGAGGTTCGTTCCGCCCAGGGAGACAGCCATCTCGGCCATGTCTTCGACGACGGCCCCGTCGAAGACGGGGGCTTGCGTTACTGCATCAACTCGGCTGCACTTCGATTCGTTCCCTATGACGATCTCGAGAAAGAAGGCTACGGGCGGTATCGGCAGGTCGTTGATGAGCATTTGACACAGGGAGAGACGGATCAATAAGCGTTGCGACGGGTGAGGCCGCTGATTGGCCAGCCGGGCGGATAGTTCGCTTCTCCGTCCGCCGCACTTGGCTTAGCCGAGAAA
>DASXMT010000582.1:0-3091 GCA_036495505.1 Acidimicrobiales bacterium
GCTGGGAGTAGGGCCAGGTGACCGGGTGGCGGCGGTCATGACCAACTCGGTCCCCGCCATCGTCGCCTTCTTGGCCACGGCATCGATTGGAGCGGTGTGGTCGAGCTGCGCGCCCGAGTTCGGGGCCGAGGGCATGCTCGACCGGTTCACCCAGATCGAGCCGACCGTCCTCGTGGCGGTCGAGGGCTACCGCTACGGCGGTCGGTACTACCCGCTCAACCACAAGATCGAGGCGCTGGAGGGATCCCTTCCCACGGTGGTGGCCACCGTGGTCGTCCCCTCCGAGCCGGATGCGGGGAACCAGCTCGCCGCCCCGCCCGCCCACGTTCGCCGGCTCACCTGGGCGTCGGTGCTGGCTGAGCCAGCCGCCCTCCAGCCCACGCCGGTGGCCTTCGAGCACCCACTGTGGATCCTCTACTCCTCGGGCACGACGGGGCTGCCCAAGCCCATCGTGCAGGGGCACGGCGGCATCGTCCTCGAGCATCTGAAGTCGGTCTCGTTCCACTGTGACCTCGGCCGGGGCGACCGCTTCTTCTGGTTCACCACCACGGGGTGGATGATGTGGAACTTCCTTATGGGTGGGCTCTTGGTCGGTGCCACCATCCTCTGTTACGACGGCAATCCCACGTGGCCCGATCCGGGGGCGCTGTGGCGGATGGCCTCCGAGCTGTCGATCACCTATTTCGGCACCAGCGCACCGTTCCTCGAGAGCTGCCGGAAAGGGGACATCGTGCCCCGGCGTGACGCCGGTCCCACTGTCATCCGCACCGTGGGGTCCACCGGCGCCCCGCTATCGCCCGAGGGGTTCGTGTGGGCCGCCTCGGCGGTGGGCGACGACGTGCTGGTGGCCTCGATGTCGGGCGGGACCGACGTCTGCACCGGGTTCCTCGGCGCCTGTCCCATCCTTCCCGTGCGCGTCGGCGAGCTGCAGTGCGCCCAGCTCGGTGCAGCGGTGGACTCCTACGACGAGAATGGCCGGTCGGTCGTGGGTGAGGTCGGGGAGCTGGTGGTCACCCAGCCCATGCCGTCGATGCCCACCGAGCTGTACGGTGACGAGGACGGCACACGCCTCCACGACAGCTACTTCGCCACGTTCCCCGACGTGTGGCGACACGGCGATTGGGTGAAGCTCACCCCTGCGGGCGGCGCGGTGATCTACGGGCGCTCCGACGCCACCTTGAACCGGGGGGGCGTCCGCATGGGCACGGCCGAGTTCTACCGGGTCATCGAGGCGCTGCCCGACGTGGCCGACTCGCTGGTGGTCGACACCTCCGAGCTGGGTCGGGAAGGCGAGCTGGTGCTGTTGGTGGTACCGGCGACCGACGCGTCGACCGTGGCCACCTCCGGGTTGAGCGAAGCGACCGTGAGCCAACTACGCCAGGTCATCCGCGATCAGCTCTCCCCACGCCATGTACCCAACCGGATCATCGGGGTGCCCGCCCTCCCCCATACCATCAACGGCAAACGCATCGAAGTGCCCGTACGCAAGATGCTGCTGGGCACGCCCATCGACCGGGCCGTGGCCGCATCAGCACTCGATCGTCCCGAAGCGTTGCACTCCCTGCTCGAGGTGGTCTCGGCCGACGGGCTGCTCCCCTCGGGTAACCCGCCCACATAAGGCCCGGTCCGAGACATAGGCCACGCGGCGAGGGCCACGCGGCCAGGGATAGGCGAGACGGCTCGTCCGAGGGATAACGGGGGCGGTGCGGCTTCCGAACCAGGTGGGGCGGCGGCTCACCCCGGCGGCATGCCCTCAGGTGATGGCCAAGGCGTTGGGCGGCGAGGCCACGCCAGCGTGCACGTTGAGCGGAGCCGAGGTGAACAGGCAGTCGTAACGGCCGCTCTGTTCGCACTCTGTGGCCAGGGCATCGAGATCGAAGAGCTCGCCAATGGGTATCCCGAGCAGCGGAAGCAGCGCGAGGTGGAGGAACCCACCGATCAGGTCCTCAGGGGTCGCCGTCTGTGGATCGATGTGGTGGCCCGCCCTGAACAAGGGCGGAGGCCACACCTCGAGGGCCGGGTTGTCGGCCGCCACTGCCGCGATGTGGAGGTCCCACAGGGTGGCGGCCATGTCGGTCCCGGCGCGGAGCCCACACGACAGGGACGACCGGTGGGCCTGGTCCCGGCGGCCGGCGTCGTCGAGGCCCCGGTACCAGGCCAGCCACCCGGTGCGGACGAGGAGGATGTCGCCCACCTCGACGGTGACCCCCTGGGCGTCCAAGGTGCCGAGCAGGTCCGACGGTTCGATGCCGTCGGTGGCGTCGGGCCGGAGGGGCCGACCGACCGAGGACCGCCACCGGCCCACGTCGGCCAGGACGGCCCGCCCCACGATGCCCCGCTGGGCCCACAGGTGGATGCCATGCTCCTCGTCGGGGCGGCCGTTGTAGAAGCCGTACCTGGGGTGGCGGATGTGACGGAACCCGTCCCATTGGCTCGAGCTCTGGGTATTCCAGTGGTGGAGCTCGTCGTCGTGGCCCGAGCCCGAGGCGAGGTCGCTCACCACGTGCTCGAACGCGGCGCGGCCGAACAACGGCGGTGAGGGCAACTCGAGCTCGAGGTTCAGATTGTGGACACGCCCTGCTTCCGGGATCGACTGGGCCCGGTGGACCCGCTCGGGCGTCAGGAGGTTGAGACAGCCGAGTGCGCCGTCGTCGTCCCAAACCCCCCACGACGATCCCGGCGGGGCGTCGGGGGCGATGGGCAGCTGTGCGTAGGTAGGCATCGGCTCGGTCATGGCTGGCGCCTCCTTACGGCTGGTGCGAACTGTAGAGCACCGCCCCCCCGAAGTTCGGGGTGGCCTGACAGGCCAGGGCCACGTCGGCTTTCTCGAGCTGTCGTGGGCCGGCGCGTTGGGACAACTGCAGATAGCACTCGAGCATTTGAGGGACGCCGTGCATCCGTCCGTTGCCCAGCGCACCGCCGCCGGACAGGAAGGGGTGGCCGGTGCCCGGACGCAGGCCACCATCTTGTACGAACCGGTGCGCCTCGCCGCGGGGGCAGTAGCCCAGGGCCTCCAGCCAGAAGTAGATGAACGGCGAGAAGCCGTCGTAGAGCTGTGGGATATCGACGTCTTGGCGCGATAGGCCGGCGC
>DASXMT010000583.1:0-4821 GCA_036495505.1 Acidimicrobiales bacterium
GCCCGCCGGCAGGGCGAGCTGGCCAGCCGGTCTGGACGGACCTGGCGCGCCCGCCAGGCCCGCCAGGGTCTCCGCCACCGGGCTTCGGCCCGGCGTAACAGCTGATTCCTTCCCCGTCTCCGTCTGTTCGTGATCGAAGGAAAACGGTGGTCTCGCCCCGTCTGACATTTCAGATCTACAGCACCCTCGGGCGCGCCCTGGCCGCCGTTCCCGAGCCCGTGGCCCTGGCCATCGCCGGGCTGGTTGGCGACGTTTTGCACCAGGTCCGACACGATCACCGGCGAGACGTGGAACAGAACCTCCGCCGGGTCATCGGACGCGATATGGACCAGGCTTCACTCGAGCGCTGGAGCCGACGTGCCTTTCGGGCCTACGCCCGGTATTGGGTGGAAGGGGCCCGGTTGCCCAGCACGCCGCGGCGGGAAGTGCTCCAGCGGTTCGTGGTGGTTGAAGGGTTCGAGCACCTGGTCGAGGGGATGGCGTCGGGAAAGGGCGTGGTCCTGGCCCTGCCCCATGTCGGGAGTTGGGAGTACGGGGGGACCTTCTTGGCCGCGGTGGGCTATCCCATGACTTCGGTGGCCGAGCGCATCGAGCCGCCTGAGTTGTTCGAGTACTTCGTCGACCAGCGGGCGGCCATGGGTCTGACCATCGTCCCCCTGGACAACACATCGGGTGGTGCCGTGATGCGGACGCTCCGTGACGGCGGTTTGGTCGGGCTCTTGTGCGACCGGGACCTTCTGGACAACGGTATCGATGTGGAGTTCTTCGGTGAAAAGACGACGATGCCCGCCGGGCCGGCAACGCTGGCCATGCGAACGGGGGCCACGTTGCTTACGGCCGCCGTCTACAGCGGTCCGGGCCAGGACCATCACGCGGTGGTCGGCGCGCCCATCGACCTCACCCGGTCAGGCGCGTTGCGAACCGATGTGTCCCGCGTCACCCAGGAGATAGCCGGCCGGTTCGAGGGGCTCATCCGGCGCGCCCCCGAGCAGTGGCACGTCTTTCAGCCGCTGTGGTCCGCCGATCGGGACGAGGTCGGCTCGTGAGCAGCGATTCTTTGGCGCAGCCGCCGTCCTCTGCCGGCGGGGACCGGTTCCGGGCCCTGTCCGAGCACGTGGACGACATGGTCGTGGTGGTGGCGACCGACGGTCGGCTGGTCTATGTCAGCCCCTCCGCTCAGGACCTGTTGGGCTACGACCCGAGCGGCGCCGTCGGCACCGACGTCTTCCAGCTCGTGGACCCCGACGATGGAGGAACCTTGCGGGCATCGTTCCACGACCTGGTGGAGGGCCGTCAGCTCACCGTTTCCCTCCAGATGCAGGCCACCTTGGCCGACGGCTCCCCGGTCGACGTCGAGATCGTGGCCTCGGCCCCGAACGAGGCGGTTGGCGGCATCGTGGTCAACGTCCGGGACGTCACCGACCGCAAACGGATCGAGCGGGAAGCCCAAGAGGACAAATCCCGCTATGCCACCATCATGGAGTCCCTGGTGGACGGCATCATGATGGTCGACGCCGACGGGGTCATCGTCGCTGTCAACAATGCGTTGGTGGAGCTGTTCAACGCGTCCAAGACATGGATCCTGGGCCGCTCGCTCGAAGAGGTCCTGCGCCTGGGCAGGGAGCAGGGGTGGTACCCCGTCGACTCCCACGGCGTGGAGCTTTCCCTAGACGTGTACCCCGTTCTTCGCAGCCTGATCACGGGGGAACGTTGCTTCGGGTTCGTGCACGGGATCCGCCGGCCCGACGGACCGATGGTGTGGATGCGGATCAACTCCCAGGCCATCGGTGGACAGGACGGTCTCCCACGCATCGGGGCGGTGGCCTCGTTCAGCGATATCACCGAGGCCCGGATCGCAGGGACGGCACTCCGTCAGGAGCAGCAGTTCCTCCAGGTCCTGTTGGACAACCTCGAAGAGGGCATCGTGGCCTGCGACGAGGAGGGGGAGCTGACCGTGATCAATCCGGCGGCACAGCGACTGTTCGGGTTCACGAACGAGGACGATCCGACAGGCAGCCGCCCGATCAGCGTGTGGCTCCGGGGTCGAGACGGTTCACCGATGACGCCGGAAGAGAATCCGCTGCTCCGCGCCCTGGCCGGGGAACGACTGCGGGAAGCCGAGCTCGTGCTGGTGGCCGGGTCGGGCTCGCGCAAGCTGATCAGGGTGAATGCCCAGGCACTGTTCGATGACCTGCACAACAAACTCGGAGCCGTTGCTGCTATCCACGATGTCACCGAGCAGAAGCGCAACGAGGAACGCTTGGCCGATCTGGCCCTGCATGACCCACTTACCGGCGTGGCCAACCGAACCCTCCTGGCCGATCGTCTGGGGAAGGCGGTAGGCGACCTCAACCGGGAGGCAGATCCGGACGCCGCGCCGGATGACGCGGTGGTCCCGGCAGGCTCGATCGCCGTCTTCCTGTTGGATCTCGACGATTTCAAGGAGATCAACGACGCGTTGGGCCATGACGTCGGCGATGAGGTCCTGGTGGCTGTGGCCCGGCGTCTCCTGGCCATCGTGCGTCCCACCGACACCGTGGCCCGATTGGGCGGCGACGAGTTCGTCGTGGTGTGCCAGGTCAAGCGGGGCGAAGAGGAGATGCAAGGCATCTCGGACCGAATCGCCACCGCCCTGAGCGAGCCGTACCAGATCGGCGGGAGATCGCTCATCGTCTCGGCCTCCATCGGGGGAGTGCGGACCGACGATCCCTGGACTGATCCCTCGACCCTGCTGGCCCGAGCCGATGACGCCATGTACAGCGTCAAATGGAGCAGACGCCGGGCCCTGCCGCCGACGTCCTCTTGACCGGGTGATTGCGGTCCCTCCGGCGGGTGGTGCATCCGGACTTCGGGTGGCCATGGTCTGCCCTTACAGCCTGAGCCGCCCGGGCGGGGTGCAGGGGCAGGTGGTGGGCCTGGCCCGGGCTCTCGATGCACGGGGGCACCAGGCCACCGTGTTCGCCCCTCTCGATGACCGGCGAGACGCGCCGAGCGACGTCAATCTGGTGGTCACCGGACGGTCGGTGTCCCTCCCGGCCAACGGGTCGGTGGCGCCGGTCTCGGTGTCGCCCCTGGCCGTCCACCGGGCACTCGGGGCCCTCCGGTCCCGGCATTTCGACGTCGTACACGTGCACGAACCCTTCTCTCCCGGTCTCCCCTACGGCATCCTGGCCGTAGGGGAGATGCCCCCCATCGTGGCCACCTTCCATCGGAGCGGCGGGAGCTTCTTCTATTCCGTGCTCCGACCCCTGACCACGAGCCTGGCCCGGCGGAAGTTCGCCCTTCGCTGCGCCGTGTCCGAGGCGGCCCGGCAGACTGCGCACGCCGCGGTGGGCGGGGACTACATCGTGCTCTTCAACGGCGTGGAGGTCGATCGCTACGCCAATGCCGTGCCGTGGCCCACCGACGGCCCCACCGTCCTGTTCCTCGGCCGGCACGAGGAGCGTAAGGGCCTCCGGGTCCTGCTCGATGCCTTCGCCCTGCTGGTAGGCGCCCAACGGGTGGGCAACCAAACGGTGGGCAACCAAACGGTGGGCAAGGGCTCCGGCGGCGACGCCGGGGTCGTTTCCCCGTTGCTGTGGGTGGCGGGAGACGGTCCCGACACCGATGCCCTGCGACGTCGGTACCCTGGCTCGCCACACGTCCGGTGGCTGGGTGTGCTCACCGAAGAGGAGAAGCTCCGGCGCCTGGCCGGCGCCGACGTGCTCTGCGCCCCGTCGCTGGGCGGGGAATCGTTCGGGATGGTCCTCCTCGAAGCCATGGCCGCGGGGACACCGGTCGTGGCCAGCGACATCCCCGGATACCGGGATGCAGCCGGAGGGAGAGCCCGCCTGGTTCGCCCGGGAGACGCCTCGGCCCTGTCAGAGGTCCTACGGGACGTGCTGGCGCCCGTAGGCGGCGTCGAGGCCGACCGGCGCGAACAGGATCGTGCCGATGGTGCGGTGCGAGCGAGGGAGTGGTCGATGGAGCGATTGGCCGAGCGATACGAGTCGCTGTACCGCGAGGTCACGCAACCGGGGGAGGCCTGAGCCGTCGTACACTGCTGAGGTCATGAGCGTCACGCCTCCCTCCTCAGTACCGTCCGACGGCCCTCGGCGCGACTCCGGCGACGCCGGGTCTGGGGGCGGGGGCGGCAACCGGAACCGGGGTGGGGGCCAACGCCAGCAGGGCGGCGGCCGCGGCAATCAGGGTGGCTCGGGAAAGGGCGGGTCCGGGAGCCGAAACCGCAGCCAGCAGCGGGGCGGACAACGCTCCGGGCAGTCCGGCTCGGGCGGCGGCTCCCGCTCCCAATCGGGCTCCCGATCCGGTTCGAGCTCATCGGGACGATCGGGTTCGGGAAGCCGGGGTCCCAACGCCAGGGACCGCATCGAGCCGCGGGTGGAAACGCCAGCGGTCGGCACGGCCAGCGGACCCCGGAAAGCCTCCGACGAGGATCGGGCGGCCTCGGCCAACGGGCGCCGTGCGCTGCTCATCTGCGCCACACCTTCGGCAGTGGTGGGTCTCGTCCTCGGAGCGGTGGTAGCCGCCGTTGCCGCTCCACTGATCGGGGTCATCGTGTTCGTGGTGGTCACCATCGTGCTCACCGCCTGGTTCTGGGCCCGAGGACCGCACGTGGTGCTCAAGATCGTGGGTGCCCGACCCAGCGACGAGGGCCAACATCCCCGGGTGCACAACTTGGTCGAGGGACTGTGCGCCACCATGGGCCTGCCTCGTCCCACGATCTACGTCGTCACCAACCCGACACCCAATGCGCTGGCGGTGGGGCGCGACCCGGGGTTGGCCGCGCTGGTGGTCACCTCTGGCCTCGAGCACGTCCTGAGC
>DASXMT010000584.1:0-4504 GCA_036495505.1 Acidimicrobiales bacterium
GGATCCGGTTGGTGCTTACTCGAGGAGGGCTCGACCGGATCATGCGCCTTGACCGGTTCGCTGGACGCCGCCGGTTCGACTTCGCTGGACGCCGCCGGTTCGACTTCGTGTTCATTCGGTGGAGGTTCGACGTGGTTGAGAGACGCTGATGGCGCGCCGAGCCGGGCCGCGGGCTTGCTCAGGATGAGAGGCGGAGCCGGTTGCTCGGCCGGAATGTCGTCGGGGGCCTCCAACGGCGCGTCAACCCCCCGGACCTGGAATCGACCCTGCCGGGGCGCCGCCGTGTGCTCGACGGCTACGGTCTCCTCGATGGCGTACGGGGTGTCAGGCCAGCTGGCGGCGGCCTCGATGGAGCGCAGTTCGTCGGCCAGTTCCAGCGCCGAGGCCGGCCGATCGTAGGGATTCTTTGACATGGAGCTGACCAACAGATCGGACAGCGCCACAGGAACGCCCTCGGCCACCAGCGGCTGCACGGGGTCACGGAGGATCCGCAAGATCACCGAAGCCGGTCCCTCGTCCTCGAACGAGCGGAAGGCGGCCTTGCCTGCGATGAGCTGGTACAGCGTCGACGCCAGACCGTACACGTCGGTGGCGGCCGACAGATCCCGCCCCTCGAGCAGTTCCGGCGCTGCGTGGATTGTCGTGAATCCGAATACGCCCGCGGTGGCTTGTGAGGTGGACTGGAGCCGGGCCACACCGAAGTCGGCAAGAGCAGGCTCGCCGTACTGGGTGATCAGTACGTTCTCCGGCTTGATGTCCCGGTGCAGCATTCCCGCCCGGTGCGCGGTCTCGAGCGCCCCGGCGATCTTCACCGTGACCGCCACCGAGTCCCAAGGCGGCATGGCCCCCTGATCGCGGACCCGTTCCCAGATCGATCCATGGCACAGTTCGAGGACGAGGACGGGGCGGTCATCCTCTGTGGCGAGCGTTCGGTAGAGGGTCACGATATTGGGATGGGCACTCAGCGTGCCAAGGGCAAAGGTCTCCCGTTGAAAGGAGCCGATGGCATGCTCCGACACGTCGTGCACGTTGAGGATCTTGAGCGCCACCGTCCGGTTGGTCTCGATCTCGCGGGCCCGAAATACGGTCGAGAAGCCTCCGGCGCCGATCCTCACGACGTCGGTGAAGCCGGGGAACGATTCGTCTTCCTTTTTCCGGGACCGTCGCCTCAATGCCACGTCAGCTCCCCTAGAACGTTTGCCGCGCCGTGAATGTTACCTGTGGTTCACCCAATGCAGCCGCCATAGCAGTTCGACCTGTCACGCTCGGTGTAGGTGTACATGTCACACACGGTGTAGCTGCAAAGGTACGGACCGGCCGACAGTCTCAGTTGACTGAGCGGTCCACGCTCCCCCGGCTCGCCTATGACTGCAGATACGCGGTGTACGCGCCGCCGACCACGGCACAGGTCGAAGTCGACAGGCATGACACTCCGGAAACGGCCAAGGGCATCGTGACGACAGCGGGGTGTTGCCACGGCGTCTTGCTGGCGCCAGTCAGCACGGTGACGCCGGCGTGTGCCGATGCTCCCGAGGTAGTCCCGACCGCGGCGCAGGTGCCGATGGATGGACACGACACATCGAACAGCGTCGCCACCACCGACGGAACCGGTTCGGAGGTCCACGAGGCGCCCCCGTCGGAGCTGGACAGGATCAGGCCGTGACCGGTGCGGGTCTGACCCTGTGCCACCGCGGAGGTTCCCACGGCCACACAGGTGGCACCGGCGACGGGCGCAGGTGCCGACGTCGTGACCGTTGTGGGCGTCGTCGCCGTCGTCGCCGTGGTCGACGATGACCCGTGGGCGTGGGTGGTCGTTGTCGACCCCGCCTGGCCGATGGGACCCTGCGTACACGTGATGCCATTGAGATAGCCGGTTCCGGCCGGAACGGGCAAAGGCGCCCAGGTGGTGCCGCCATTGGACGTCGCCTCCACCACCCCGCTCACATGTAGCGGATCGGTGCTTGTGTACCCGGTTACCCAGCAGTGTTGGTCGTCGGAGCACGACACGGCGCTCGCTCCGCCCACGCCCGGTGGAAGACTGCCTGCGTTCCTCCATCCCGACGTGCCCGGCTTGGAGTCAAAGACGGCCTCACCGGCTGCGACGGTGCCGACTGCCAAGCAGTGCCGGTCGGGCCGACACATCACCGTGGTCATGTCGAACACCCCGGCCAGCGGTTGAGCTGCGGTCCAGTTTGAGCCTCCGTCGGTGGTGACGAGCACGGCGCTGCCCCCAGAGGGCGTCTGGTCGGACTGGCCCACCGCCACGCAGTAGTGCCGATCGGCGCACGAGACATCGTTGAGGGCGCCGATCCCGGGCGGGACCGGCTGCGACGTCCAGCTCTTTCCCCCGTTCGTGGTGGCGATGACGGCGGCCGGGCTCTCGGTCGTACCTCGTCCCACCGACTCCCCGACGGCCCAGCAGTGCTCGGCGTCGGTACAGCTGGTGCTTTTCATCTGATCGACCAGAGCCGGTACCGCCACTGCGGTGAACGCGCCGACCCAGGGCGAGCTCGACGTTGCCGCGCCAACAGGTAGTCCGGTCGCCAGCAAGGAGACGAGCACGGAGCCACCGGCGATGACGATGGTCAGGGCCGCCGTGACCGCGGCTGCGGGCCCAACCGGGCGCCGGCGTGGCACGGGATCAGCGGACTTTGATCACCGTCGTCTTGACTACCTTGTCGTGAAAGCCTTCACGCTTCTTGTCCCACAGGGGCGAGAGCCCGGCGACGATCGTGTAGAGACCGGCGATCGCCCCCAGAACGGGAATCCAGCGGAGAAGGATGCCCGGGTACAGGACGAAGATGCGGACGCCGGCTCGCCCCGGATCGATCGGGCCGCCGGTGTTGGCGTCCCGCACCGTTATCCCCAGGGCCATCATGCCGATGGTCTGGCCCTTCGGGCTGCCGTTGAGCAGTGCGAAGTAGGCCAGGTCGATGACGAAGGTGATGACACCGGCGATTACATGCCGGGCGTCCAGGTTCGTGCTGAAGATTCCGTTCGACCCCTTGTAGTGCCCGCCGGCGATGATGCCGGCGCTGATAAGGCCGGTGACGATGCCCAAGATGACGCTGTCGAGGATGATGGCCACCAGCCGCTGCCACCAATCAGCAAGCGGACGTCCCTGGCTGTCCACCGGACCGGACACGTAGTCGTATGAGGCCGATCCTCCCGGAGGTTGGCCATAGGGGGGAGGACTGTACGCGGGCTGTCCTCCGTAGGTCGGCGGCGGAGCGGCCGGCGGCGGCCGCTGACCGTAGGCCGGTGCGGTGGCCGGAGGCGGCGCTGGCGGCGGAGCAGGTGCTGGCTGAGGTGGCGCTGCCTGCGGCGGTGGAGCAGGACGAGCAGGCGGTGCGGGCGGAGGAGCAGGCGGAGCCTGAGGTGGAGCTGCCGGTGGAGCGGCTGGAGGAGGTGCGGCTCCCGGCCTGGGCTCTTCGCCCGGCGTAGGCGGTGTCGGATCGCTCATCGCAGTTCCCCTGCTCTTTCCGTCGATCGGCACGACGACTCGTGGGACCGGCCAAAGGCCGGCTCCGCCCGCGATCTTGACACGTCAGGTACGAATTTTGGTGAATTCCGTCCATATCGGACGGGAGACCCGTCTACCGTTACCCGGCGGTGAAACAACTCTCGGCGACACACCGCGCCCGGTATACGGGCGACCCCTCGCCGTGAACATCCTCGATGTTCTGTTGCTGGTGGTGGTGGCGGTCGCCGCCATCGAGGGCCTTCGCCTGGGGGCAGTCCTGCTGACCCTCTCGTTCGTCGGATTCTGGCTGGGCATGTACCTCGGCGCCATCCTGGCCTCCCAAACCGTGCACTGGGTCCACACCCAACCCTCCCGCACCGCGGTGGCCCTGGTCACCATGGTGGGGAGCGCAGTCGTGCTGGGAACAGCCGGACGCATCCTGGGCGGACGATCCTTCCGGGCCGTCCATCGGGGAAAGCTCGGTTCGGTGGACTCGGTACTGGGCGTTGGCGTGGCCGTGGTGGCCTCCCTTCTCGCCGTGTGGCTGGTGGCCAGCACGCTGGTCAACAGCTCGTATCCGAGCCTCAACTCGGTAATTGCCAACTCCTCGATCATCCGTTCCCTGGACGACGTGCTTCCTGCTCCCCCTTCCGTGTTCTCCCGGGTGCAGGCATTTCTCTCCCAGGAGGGATTCCCACCCGTCTTCGCCCAGCTGGCGCCTGCCTCTGCCGGTCCAGTACCGCTGCCTGACAACGCCACCGTAAACGCCGCGGTGGCTGCCGCCGGTGCCTCCACGGTCAAGATCGTGGGGGAGGGCTGCGGACAGATCCAGGAAGGCTCGGGCTTCGTCGTTGCCCCCGGCCTGGTAGTCACGAACGCCCACGTCGTTGCCGGGATTGCTCACCCGACCGTGGTGGACTCCTCCGGTACCCATGACACCACCGTGGTGTATTTCGACCCGTCATTCGACCTGGCCGTCCTGCGCACCGACGTCACCGAGCCGGCGTTGCAGCTCGACCCCCAAACCGTGGCCCGCTCGAC
>DASXMT010000585.1:0-15076 GCA_036495505.1 Acidimicrobiales bacterium
TTTTCCGGCCTGGTCCGAGCGGCGGTGGACGACGCCATGGCACTCGGGCCCGAGGCTGCGTTGACCGGCCCCGCCGCCCGGGGTGACTGGGGGACGATCTCCCGTCATCGCGCCGTGCTGTCGGGCATGGCCGAGGGATCCTCGGAGCTCGAGGCGTACGACGCCATGGTGGACCTGGCTCGGCGACTGGTCGGGGCGCCCGCTGTCGCGGCCGAGCCGGTCGCGGCCGAGCCGGTCGCGGCCGTGGTGACGCCCCGTGCCGTCCGGGATGCCGCATGAGCAGGGCCTCGGTCGCATGAGCAGGGCCTCGGTCATGGCCCCCGCCGGCGCTTACGGGGTCCTCGATGATCGCCTTACCGTGGTCACCACCGTGGCCGAGTTCGGTGACCGTCTCGAGGTGGCCCGGGCGACCGGGCACACCGTGGGCCTGGTGCCGACCATGGGCGCCCTCCACGACGGTCACCGCTCCCTGATCGAGCGGGCCGCGGCCGAGTGCGAGCTGGTGGCCGTGACCGTGTTCGTGAATCCGCTCCAGTTCGGCAATCCTGACGATCTCGACCGCTACCCGCGGACCCTGGAAGCCGACAGCGCCGTCGTCGGTGGGGCGGGCGGGCACCTCCTCTTTGCTCCGGCACTGACCGAGATGTACCCCCACTTCCCTACACCGGTCCGCACGTCGGTGGCGGTGGCCGGGGTGAGCGAGGACTGGGAGGGGGCTTCGCGCCCGGGACACTTCGACGGCGTGTCCACCGTGGTGTCCAAGCTGTTCGCCATGGCCGGTCGGTGTCGTGCCTACTTCGGCGAGAAGGACTTCCAGCAGCTGGCCGTGGTGAGAACCATGGCTGAGGACCTGTCTTTCCCGGTCGAGATCGTAGGCTGCGCCACGGTGAGGGACCAGGACGGGCTAGCCCTGTCCAGTCGCAATGTGCGCCTTGCCCCTGAGGAGCGTCGTGCTGCCCTGGTCCTGCACAGAGCCCTCCGTATCGGTGCGGCGGCCGTCCGCGCCGGCAAACTGAGCGTTCCCGCCGTCGAAGCGCAGATGGCGAGCGTGGTGGCCGAGGAGCCGCTGGTCGATCTGGACTACGCCGTCCTGGTCGATGCGGGCGACCTCAGCCGGGCCACCTCGACGGGAACCGACCGTTCCCAGAGGCTGCTCATTGCCGCCCAGGTCGGGCGGGTGCGACTGATCGACAACCTTGATCCACGACAAGCTGTTCTGCCGCCACAATTTCGCGTCACGAAAGGGACCAACTGACGATGCGTCGCCGCATGATGAAGTCAAAGATCCACCGGGCCACGGTCACCGATGCAAACTTGAACTACGTCGGCTCCATCAGCCTGGATCCGGAGTTGATGCGCTCGGCCGACATCCTCGAGTGGGAGCAGGTCACCGTCCTCGACATCGACAACGGGGCGCGGTTCGAGACCTATGCCATCGTTGGTGGCCCAGAGCAGGTCTGCCTCAACGGGGCTGCCGCTCGCCTGGTCCACCCGGGGGACAAGGTCATCGTCATTACCTATGCCGACTACGAGACGGCCGAGCTCGAGCACTTCGAGCCCAGGATCGTCCACGTGGATGCGGCCAACCGGGTGATCGATGAGACGTCAGCCCGATTGGACGCCGAGCTCGATCACCTGACACAAGCGTGAGCGATGCGGGCGTGGCGCCATCGCTCACGCCCAAGGTCACACGGATCCCGAGCGACGCTCAACCCCTCGACGTACTGGTGCTGGGCAGCGGCGTGGCTGGACTGTCCTCCGCCGTCCGGCTGGCCGGATCGGGGGCCGGCGGGCTCCGGGTCGGCGTTCTCACCAAAGCCGAGCTGTGGCAGTCGGCCACCCGCTGGGCCCAGGGCGGCGTCGCCGCCGTGCTGGGCGGTGACGAGGATTCGACCGACCTCCATCTGGCCGACACGTTGGCCGCCGGGGCAGGACTGTGTGACACCGAAGCGGTGCGCGCCCTGGTCGACGAGGGACCGGGCCGGGTCAACGAGCTGATCGCTCTGGGGGCGGAATTCGATCGTCAGCCGGGCGGGGCACTCGCCCTGGCCCGCGAGGGTGGACACTCCATGGCCAGGGTGGTCCACGCCGGCGGCACGGCAACCGGGGCCGAGGTCGAGCGGGCGCTGGTCGAGGCCACTCGTGAGAGTGCCACGGTCGTGCTGGAGCTGTGGTTCGCCCTCGACCTATTGGTCGAGCGGGGACGGTGCCGGGGCGTGCTGGCACTGTCCCCGGACGGGCGGATCGCCGAGGTCCGCGCCACCCACACCGTCCTGGCCACCGGCGGAGCCGGCCAGCTGTTCGCGGTGACCACCAATCCGCCCGAGGCGACCGCCGATGGTCTGGCCATGGCCCTCCGAGCCGGGGTCCCGGTGGCCGATGTGGAGTTCATGCAGTTCCACCCGACCGCTCTCCACCATCCGGCCATGCCCCGACCCCTCCTGTCTGAGGCCCTCCGGGGCCACGGTGCGCTCCTGCGGGATGCGGAAGGGGAGCGGTTCGTCGACGAGCTGGCCCCCCGGGACCTGGTGAGCCGAGCCATGGCTGAGCGGATGCGGGAACAGGGCCGTGAGCACCTCTGGCTCGACGCCACCGGGCTTGAGGCGTTCAGTGCCCGCTTCCCCACCATCACCGCCTCACTGACCGCCATCGGGCTCGATCCTTCCCGCGACTGGCTGCCCATCGCCCCTGCCGCCCACTACCTCTCCGGGGGTGTGGTCACCGATCTCTCGGGGGCGAGCGCCCTCCCCGGCTTGTGGGCCGCAGGCGAGGTCGCCTGCACCGGCGTGCACGGGGCCAACCGGCTGGCCTCCAACTCGCTGCTCGAGGGGATGGTGTACGGGGCCCGGCTGGCCGAGTCCATTCTCGACGGCGGGGACGGTCCGTCGGCCACCGGGGTGATGCGTGCCGTCATGCACGACGGCTGGGCCGGCTCGATCGACGGCGCCCGAGGCGCCTCTGGGGTGGCCCCATCCCCATCCCCGACGGGCCCGGCGTCACCGGCGATCGGCGGTGAGGTGACGGCTGTCGACGTGCGTCTGGCCGACGAGGAACCGATCGATGTGCAAAAGGAGCGGGATCGCCTGCAGCGAACCATGATCGAAGGAGCCGGGGTGGTGCGGAGCGCAGGCTCGTTGGCCGCCGCCGCCGATGCCATCGCCGAGGTGGGGCAGACGCTCCAGTCGGCTGGAGCCCCGCGGTACCAGCGTGACCACGGGGAGCTGGCCAATCTGGTGGCCGCCGCCCGGGCGTTGCTGGTGGCGGCGACGCTGCGGACGGAGACGCGGGGTGCTCACGCCCGGAGCGACTTTCCCGTCCCAGACGTCCGGTGGCGCCGCCGCATAGTGCATTCGGGCGATAGGGTCGCCGTTCTGACCGGGGCGGCGGTTGCCGGTCCGGATGCCAGTTGAGCCGGAACGACGGAGTGGATGAGAGAAATGGGCGCGCGGTGGACCTGACCGGCCTCGTCGACCCGCCGCGGTCGGCGGTGATCGAGGCGGTGGGTCGGGCCCTGGCCGAGGACCTCCTGCCCCTGGGTGACCTGACCGCCTCGCTGGTCGGCGCCGAGGTGACCGGCACCGTGGCCATCGCCAGCCGGCAGCGCGGCGTGGTTGCCGGACAACGCTGTGCCGAACAGACGTTCGACCAGGTCGACGACGATCTCGAGGTGACGTGGCATCTGCCCGACGGCTCCGAGGTGCGAGCCGGCGCGGCGGTGGCGACGGTCAGCGGTCGGTTGCGGTCCGTCCTCACCGCCGAGCGGACCGCCCTCAACTTCCTCTGTCACCTCTCGGGAGTGGCCACCCTCACCCGGCGGTTCGTCGACGCGGCCCGCGCCGTCAACCCGGCCACCCGGATCCTCGACACCCGCAAGACCACTCCGGGCCTTCGTTCCCTGGAGAAGGCGGCGGTGCGTGCCGGGGGCGGCACCAACCACCGGGGCAACCTGTCCGAGGCGGTGCTGATCAAGGACAATCACCTCGGCGGTGTGAGCATCACCGAGGCCGTGTCCAGGGCCCGGGCTCTGTGGCCGGGTCGGATGGTCGAGGTGGAATGCGACCGACGGGACCAGGTGGTCGAGGCGGTGGCGTCCCGGGCCACGGTCATCATGCTGGACAACATGACCCCCGATCAGGTCGCCGGTTGCGTCGAGCTGGTGCGGGGCCCGGGCAGCGACATCCTGGTCGAGGTGTCGGGAGGGGTGACCCTGGAGACGGTGTCGGCCTACGCGGCAGCCGGCGTGGACCTCATCTCGGTCGGAGCCCTCACCCACTCGGCCCCCATCCTCGACCTCGGCTTCGACCTGGCTTCCGACCCCGCGGGGAAGGACAATTTAGCATGCTCTTGGCCATCGATGTCGGCAACACCGAGACGGTGGTGGGCCTGTTCGTCGATGATCCGGCGGTCACCGACGGCGCCACAGGGCCTCGCGACGGGAACGAGCCGGCCGGCCTCGCTCATCACTGGCGGCTGTCGACCGTGGCCGGGCGAACGGCGGACGAGCACGCGCTGCTCCTGACCCAGTTGCTCGATCTCGACGGGCTGGATATCGACGAGGCGGTGAGTGGGATCGCCGTCACCTCGTCGGTGCCCTTCGTCACCGCCAACCTGCGCCAGATGGCCACTCGGTGGTTCGACGTCCCCACCGTGGTCCTGGAGCCGGGGGTGAAGAGCGGGATGCCCATCCTCTACGACAATCCCAAAGAGGTAGGCGCCGACCGCATCGCCAACGCCGTGGGTGCCTACGACCTGTTCGGAGGTCCGTGCGTGGTAGTCGACCTGGGCACGGCCACAACGTTCGACGCCATCTCGGGTTCGGGCGAGTACCTGGGCGGGGCCATCACCCCGGGCGTGGCCATCAGCCTCGATGCCCTCTTCGCCAACGCCGCCGCGCTGCGGCGGGTGGAGTTGGTGGAGCCGCGCAGCGTGATCGGGAAGTCGACCGTGGAGTCCATCCAATCTGGGGCCCTCTACGGTTTCGCCGGGCAGGTCGACGGGCTGTGCCGGCGCTTCAGCGCGGTGCTGGGCGAGCCCACCGTGGTGGCCACCGGCGGGCTGTCCGAGCTGATCGCTCCCTACGCGGACGCCATCGACTACGTGGAACCCTGGCTCACCCTGCACGGGCTGCGCATCATCTACGAGCGCAACGCGGCGGCGTCGGGCGGTGGACGGCGTGGCTGATCCGGCGGCCTCATCGATCCCCTACCGGTTCGAGCGCACGGCAACGGCGGCCGAAGTGCAGTCCCGCTTCGCCGACCTGGCTCCCGGCGATGAGACCGGTTCGATCGTCTCGGTCGCCGGCAGGCTGATGCTCAACCGGCCCCAGGGCAAGGTGGCGTTCTCCGAGCTGCGCGACTCGTCCGGTGCCATACAGCTCTTCGCCCTGGCCAAGACCACGGACGAGTTCGAGGCGTTCACTCGGCTCTCGTTGGGCGACTGGGTCGGGGCCACCGGTGAGGTGGTTCGCACCCGGCGTGGCGAGCTGAGCGTCAAGGTGTCGAAGTGGGTCCTCCTGGCCGAGGCCCGGCGGTCGTTCGGTGACAAGTGGCGGGGCGTGAGCGACGTCGAGACCCGCTTCCGCCAGCGGGAGGTCGACCTGTGGGCCAACCCCGACAGCCGGGCCACCCTGTTGCTTCGGAGCAGGGTGGTCGGCTGGTTGCGGCGCACGCTGGAGGACCGGGGGTTCGTGGAGGTGGAGACCCCTATCCTCCACCCACTTCCGGGTGGGGCGGCGGCCAAGCCGTTCGTCACCCACCACAACGCCCTCGATGCCGACCTCTATTTGCGGATCGCACCCGAGCTGTACCTCAAGCGCCTGGTGGTCGGGGGCTTCGAGAAGGTCTTCGAGATCGGTCGGGTCTTCCGCAACGAGGGGCTCTCGCCCCGGCACAACCCCGAGTTCACCATGCTCGAGCTCTATCAGGCCTACGCCGACTACAACGACCTCCAGACCATGGTCGAGGAGCTGGTGGCCGGCCTGGCCGTGGCGATGACCGGCTCGTCGGTGCTGACCTACGGGGGCAGAGAGCTCGATCTCACGCCTCCATGGCGGCGCGCCACCCTCATCGAATTGATCCGGGAGCATTCGGGCCTGGACGTGTCCATGGATACCCCGATCGATGTGCTGCGTGGTCACGTGGCTGCAAATGGCGTCGAACCCCAACCCTCGTGGGGTGCGGGCAAGCTGCTGTTGGAGCTGTATGAGAAGACGGCGGAGCCTGTGCTGTGGGGACCGGTCCTGGTGACCGATTTCCCGGCCGAAGTGTCGCCCCTGGCCCGCCTCCATCGCCATGACCCACGTCTGGCCGAGCGGTTCGAGGCCATCGTGGCCGGGCGCGAGCTGATGAACGCCTTTTCCGAGCTGACCGATCCCGACGATCAGCGGCGCCGTTTCGAGGCCCAGGCCGCGGCCAAGACGGCCGGCGACGATGAGGCCATGCCCATCGACGAGGAGTACCTTCGTGCGCTGGAGCACGGCTTGCCTCCCACCGGTGGTCTGGGGATCGGCATTGACCGGCTGGTCATGCTGTTGGCCGACGCGGCCAATATCCGGGAGGTCATCGCTTTCCCCACCCTCCGGCCCGAACGCTGAGGGTGGCCGATCCCTCATCGACTCCTAACATCTGGTTCACCGTCCGCTCATGACGGCGAGGGATAACTGAGGCGGCCCGGACAATCCGGTTGCCCAGAGGAGGTTTCACCTACATGTTGAAGAAGTTCGCCGTTGGTGCACTGGTCGCCGGATCACTCACCCTCGGCTTGGCCGGCACGGCGTTCGCGTCCACTCCGACCAGCTCGCCGTCGGCCTCCACGCCCTCTTCCCAGTTCAACTGCACCAATGCCACCAAGGCCCTGACCCGGATCCAGAAGATCGAGGGCCGGATCGACGCCGGCCTGCCCAAGCTGACCGCGGCCCAGCAGAAGGCATCCAGCGCCGGGCACACCGTGAGGGCCGATCGATTGCAGAAGCGGATCGCGCGGCTCGAGAGCGCCGCCTTCAAGCAGCGTCTCCAGACCAGGAGCCAGAAGATCGAGGAGACATGCAACGTGAGCGCCCCGTCGGGGAGCTGAGCGCCCCACGCCGATTCAGCCCGAGCGTTCGGCTGGAGCCTTCAGCCGGAGTCACTCAGCGTGAGTACACCAGCTGGAACCAGGCCTGAAGCCGATCGCTCAGGGGATGGGCAGACCGTCGAGGAAGGAGAAGGCCAGCCGCTCGAGCCCATCCGCCAACCCGGAGGACGGGCACCGGGAGGCGGCCGCCGCCGCCTCGTCGGCATAGCGCGAGCCCACTGCCACCGATGAGGCGATGCCCGAGGAGGCAGCCACGATGGATCGAGCCTTGTCCCGTTCGGGTTGACCGAGGGGCTGGCCCAGCAGGGGGCGCAATTCGGGCCCCGTGTCCTGGTCGGCCAGGGCGAACAGCACCGGCAGCGTGTAGATTCCCTCGGCCAGGTCCTGGCCCGGAGGCTTCCCCAGCTCGTCCTCGGAGCCGGTGATGTCGAGGATGTCGTCTCGGATCTGGAAGATCATCCCGAAGTACCTTCCGAACTCCGTGAGTGCGTCCACCTCGGCACGAGGTCGCTCGCCGGTCAGGGCGCCGATCCGACAGGAGGTGGCCATGAGCGAGGCCGTCTTCCCCGAGATGGCGGTGGTGTAGTCCGCATCGGTCCTGGCCACCTGGAATGCGGCCCTCACCTCAGCCACCTGGCCCTGGCAGAGCTCACCCAGAGTGGCCGCCAGGAGCTGGGCGATCTCGGTGCCCAGACCGGCGGCGATCTCGGCCGACCGGGCGAGCAGGAAGTCGCCGGCCACGATGGCCACCAGGTTGCCGAACCGGGAGTTCACGCTCTCCACGTTGCGGCGGATGGTCGCCTCGTCCATCACGTCGTCGTGGTAGAGGGAGGCCAAATGGACCAATTCCACGGCCACGCCCCCCAATAGGGCTTCTGGTGACGCAGCCGACGAGCCGGCAGTGGCCGAGGCCAGGGCCAGGGCCGGCCGGATCCGCTTCCCACCGGCGGCAATGAGGTGGGTGGTCACGTCGTCGAGGAACCCGTCACCGGTGACTACACACTCCGTGAGCAGGGGCTCGAGCCGGAACAATTCTTCTTCGATTGCGGGAAGACCCAGGAGCTCGACGACGTTCACCATGGAAGACGATAGGCGAGGACGCCCTTCGTTGATAAACGAGGGGTGCGGGTGCGTGTCGCAGAAGCGCCTGTAGACTTAAAATCAAGATTTCAACCGCGGATGGAGGCGGTGTGTTCGAACGATTCACAGACCGGGCACGTCGGGTGCTTGTGCTTGCACAAGAGGAAGCGCGCCTGCTGAACCACAGCTTTATTGGTACGGAACACATTCTCCTGGGCCTGATCCACGAGGGTGAGGGTGTCGCGGCCAAAGCGCTCGAGTCGCTCGGGGTCTCTTTGGAGGCCGTCCGGGAGAAGGTCGAAGAGACCATTGGGCTGGCTGGCACGGCTCCGACGGGGTCCCCCCCGTTCACGCCAAGAGCCAAGAAAGTGCTGGAGCTGTCCCTGCGCGAGGCACTGCAGCTGGGCCACAGCTACATCGGGACCGAGCACATGCTGCTCGGTCTGGTCCGCGAAGGCGAAGGTGTGGCCGCACAGGTGTTGCAGAGCCTGGGCGCCGATCTTCCCCGCGTCCGCCAACAGGTCATTCAGCTCCTGTCGGGCTACCAGGGGAAGGAGTCGGTGGGTGCAGGGCCCCCGGGGTCCCAGTCCTCGGACGCCCCCACAGGCTCTCCGGTGCTCGATCAGTTCGGTCGCAATCTGACCGCACTGGCCCGTGACCACAAGTTGGATCCCGTTATAGGCCGCGAGAAAGAGATCGAGCGGGTCATGCAGGTCCTGTCCCGCCGGACCAAGAACAACCCTGTCCTCATCGGCGAGCCCGGGGTGGGGAAGACGGCGATCGTGGAAGGACTGGCCTCGAGGATCGTGGCCAACGACGTCCCCGAGACCCTGACCAACAAGCAGCTGTACACGCTCGACCTCGGCGCGCTGGTGGCCGGGAGCCGGTACCGGGGCGACTTCGAGGAGCGCCTGAAGAAGGTGCTGAAGGAGATCCGGACCCGGGGCGACATCATCCTGTTCATCGACGAGCTGCACACGTTGGTGGGCGCCGGAGCAGCCGAGGGGGCCATCGATGCCGCCTCGATCCTCAAGCCGATGCTGGCCCGAGGCGAGCTGCAGACCATCGGGGCCACCACGCTCGACGAATACCGCAAGCACTTGGAGAAGGACGCGGCCTTGGAGCGGCGTTTCCAGCCCATCAAGGTGGAGCAGCCCAACGTGGCTCTCACCATCGAGATCCTGAAGGGCCTGCGCGATCGGTACGAGTCCCACCACGCGGTGACCATCACCGATCAGGCCCTCGTGGCTGCGGCCAACCTGGCCGACCGCTATCTGGCTGATCGGTACCTGCCTGACAAGGCCATCGACCTCATCGACGAGGCCGGGAGCCGCCTGCGGATCCGCCGTATGACCACGCCGCCCTCCTACAAGAAGTTGGAAGAAGAGATCACCCGCCTGCGTGCGGACAAGGAAGCGGCCATCGAGAAGCAGGCGTTCGACCAGGCCAAGAAGCTGGCCGAGCAGGAGAAGGAGCGCCTGGACGCCAAGGAGGCCATGGAGGCCGAGTGGCGGTCCGACGGGGTCGACCTGTTCGACATCGTCGACGAGGAAGTCATCGCCGAGGTACTGGCCAACTGGACGGGCATCCCTGTCTACCGCCTCACCGAGGAGGAGACCTCCAAGCTGTTGCGGATGGAAGACGAGCTGCACAAGCGGGTGGTGGGCCAGGAGCCGGCCATCGCTGCGCTGGCCCGATCGATCCGCCGTACCCGTGCCGGGCTCAAGGACCCCAAGCGGCCCAGCGGTTCGTTCATCTTCTTGGGACCGACCGGTGTCGGGAAGACCGAGCTGGCCAAGACGCTGGCCGAGTTCCTGTTCGACGACGAATCGGCGCTGATCCAGCTGGACATGTCCGAGTACATGGAGAAGCACACGGTCAGCCGTCTGGTCGGCTCACCTCCCGGGTATGTCGGCTACGAAGAGGGCGGCCAGCTCACCGAGGCCGTTCGGCGCAAGCCGTTCTCGGTGGTGCTGTTCGACGAGGTCGAAAAGGCCCACCCCGACGTGTTCAACGCCCTGCTCCAGATCCTGGAGGACGGCCGGCTGACCGACGCCCAGGGGCGGTCGGTGGACTTCAAGAACACCGTGCTCATCATGACGTCCAACCTGGGGACCGCGGACCTTCGCAAGTCCTCGGTGGGCTTCGCCAAGACGTCAGAGGCGGTCACCTACGAGCGGATGAAGGGCAAGGTCAATGAGGCGCTGAAGGCGCACTTCCGGCCGGAGTTCCTCAACCGTATCGACGAGGTCATCGTCTTCCACGAGCTGTCCAAGGAAGAGGTCGTCGAGATCGTCGACTTCATGATCCAGCGGGTCTCGAACCAGCTGGAGCTCCAGGGGCTCTCGCTGGTGCTGACGCCGCCGGCCAAGTTGCTGCTGGCCGAGAGGGGTTACGACCCGCAACTCGGTGCCCGACCGCTACGCCGGGCTATCCAGCAGATGATCGAGGACCCCCTGTCGGAGCGCATCCTGTGGAAGGAATTCCGGGTCGGGGAGACGATCATCGTGGACGTGGAGACGGTCACGGCAGAGGGACAGGCTGATGCCGAGTCCAAAGGCGAGCGCCCCGTGGCCATCGGTGACCAGCGCCTCACCTTCAAGGCCGTCGAAGGTCTGGAGCCGCCGCCGGCCGAGCTGGCCGGCGCCGGCGCCGACGCCGACTGAATCTCGGCGCTCTGCCTGCCGGCAGTGGCAGTGACGACAACTGAATGAGGACGATGGGCGCCTTGCGGGGCGCCCATCGTCATGCATTGACGTTCACTTCCTTTGAGTCGCGTAGGTCACCACCCAGGGACCCTGAGCGCGAAGCGGCTGTTCGCCCCGGTTCCATGTCGGCTACCGGCCGAAACCTTCTCAAAGTGGTCAGCAGCTGACCACGTTTGAGGTTCATGATGGCCTGGTGGAGGCGCTGGGCCCACCACAGGTGCCGAGAGAAATGAGCAAAACGTGGAGTGGAAACTCGAATTGGTCGCAGTCCCGGTATCGGATGTGGATAGCGCCAAGGCTTTCTATGCCGACCAGGTCGGCTTCAACGCGGACCACGACTACACCGTGAGCGACGAGATCCGCTTCGTCCAGTTGACGCCACCGGGATCGGGCTGCTCGATCGCCATTGGGCGGGGAGTCGTCGATACCGAGCCAGGCTCGCTCAAAGGCCTGCAGCTGGTGGTGACGGACATCGAGGCGGCTCGAGCGGAGCTGGTCGAGCGTGGCGTGGAGGTGAGCGACGTCCAGGAGTTCCCGTGGGGCTCGTTCGTCTACTTCAGCGACCCGGACGGGAACGGCTGGTCGGTGCAGCAGGTGCCTGTCCGCCAGTAGCGGGCGGGCGTCGGACCGCCCGGTCAGTACTCGGCCAGGGCGCTGTCAAGGTCGCTGAAGACGACCATGCGGCTGATGAGGTCGCCGGCGAACGTGAACCGGTGGAAGACGACGGCCGGTGGGACGAGTGGGAGTCCCTCACGATCCAAGATGCGCTGGTCGATGACGGCGACGAGGTCGTCGCCTGTCTCGGTGAATCCGGTCGGCGTGACCTGGGGGCTGGATGTGGCGAACTGATCGGACCAGTACCGACGGATTGCGCCCTTGTCATGCAACGCGGTCCCGTTGGCCACGTCCGGCCACTCGACATCGTCAGTCATCAGGGCCAGCAGCTCATCGACCCGGCGATCGTTGAACAACCGGTAGGCGCGTTCCAACACCAGCACTCGCTCGCTCCTGTCCACGGACGGCGACCTTAGACCTGCGGTCCGGCTGATGGCCGCCTCGGGTTCCCAGCTCCGTGCCCATCGCGGCTTCTGACACACCCCTTCCGTAGCATCACGGGATGGCCAAGACCGCTAAACGTCACCGCTGTCTCGACTGCGGCTCCATCTCGGCCCGGTGGGTGGGCCGGTGCCCGTCGTGCGGGGAGTGGAACACCCTGGTGGAGGAGGCTCGGCTCGGATCCCTCGAGCGCGCCGTGGGGGACCTCGACCTGGGATCGATGCCCGTGCCCCTGGCGTCGGTCGATGTCGCCGAGGCCGCCGCCGTGCCCACCGGTGTGGACGAGTTCGATCGGGTGCTGTCCGGTGGGCTGGTTCCCGGGTCGGTCACGTTGCTGGGCGGCGAACCGGGGATCGGGAAGTCGACGCTGCTCTTGCAGGTGCTGGTGGCCCGAGCGGCGGCCGGTCACCGGGCCCTCTTGGTGTCGGCCGAGGAGTCGGCCCACCAGGTGCGCCTCCGGGCCGAGCGCCTCGGCCCGGTTCCGCCCAGCCTTCTCATCCTGTCCGGCACCGACGTCACGTCCGTCCACCACGCCGTGGCCGAGACGGCTCCCGATCTGGTGGTGGTGGACTCCATCCAGTCAGTCGCCGTGGGTCCCGCGGTCCCGGGCGAGCGCCGTGCGTCAGGCGTGCCGGGCAGTGTGACCCAGGTACGAGAATGCGCCGATCAGCTGGTGGGCATGGCCAAGACCCATCAGGTGGCGACGGTGCTGGTCGGCCACGTGACCAAAGATGGCGCTCTGGCCGGCCCACGCACGTTGGAACACCTGGTCGACACGGTCCTCAGCTTCGAGGGCGACCGCCACCACGCCATCCGCCTCCTACGGGCCGTGAAGCACCGCTTCGGGCCCACCGGGGAGCTCGGGCTGTTCGAGATGGGTGATACGGGGCTGTCCCCCGTCGACGATCCGGGCCGGTTGCTGTTGGGCGATCGGCTGACCGGCGTCCCGGGCGGGATCGTACTGCCGGCCATGCAGGGGACGCGGCCGCTCCTGGTGGAGCTCCAAGCACTGGTCACCGCGATGGCGCTGGCTCAACCGAAGCGAGCGGCGGTGGGTCTGGACGCGGCGCGACTGGTCATGACCTTGGCCGTGCTCGGACAGCGCGCCGACGTGGACCTCATCGGCGCCGACGTCTTTGCCTCGGTAGCCGGTGGCATCCGGGTCACCGAACCGGCTGCTGACCTGGCCATCGCCCTGGCCGTGTCCTCGGCCGCCAGCGGCGTGTCGTTGCCTGCCGACCTGGTCGCGCTGGGAGAGGTTGGCCTGGGCGGCGAGATCCGTCAGGTCTCGAACCTGCCGCGCCGGCTCGAGGAGTCGGTGCGGATGGGGTTCGGTCGGGCTGTGGTGCCCGGTTCTGCACCTCCCGGCCCCGCCGGTATCGAGTTGCTGCGGGTCGATTCGTTGGCCGAGGCCGTGCACCGCTTCGGGTGCGGGCTGCCCACCACGTCCACCACGTCCACCACGTCCACCGCGTTCTGAGCATCGCCAGGATCGTGGCCGATGTGCCGGGTACGATTCGGCAGTGAGCGCGCGCCAGAGTTCGGCCCTCAGCGAAGCCCTGGCCATGGCGGCCCCAGGCCGACCGCTCCGTGAAGGGCTCGACCGCATTCTCCAGGCGAAGCGGGGCGGTCTGGTCGTGGTGGGTGACGACCCCGCCGTCTTGTCGATTTGTTCGGGTGGGTTCCTACTCGATGCCGAGTTCAGCCCGCAGCGCCTGTCCGAGTTGGCCAAGATGGACGGCGCCATCATCTTGGCCCGTGATGCGTCGAGGATCGCTCGGGCCAACGTCCATCTGATGCCCAAGGCATCGATTCCCACCACCGAGACAGGGACGCGGCACCGGACGGCCGAGCGGGTAGCTCGGTCGATCGACGTGCCCGTGCTGTCAGTCTCCGCGGCCATGTCCCTGATCGCCGTCT
Organism: Acidimicrobiales bacterium; assembly: GCA_036495505.1. GTDB lineage: Bacteria > Actinomycetota > Acidimicrobiia > Acidimicrobiales > RAAP-2 > DASXMT01. The sequence goes on from DASXMT010000585.1 coordinate 13,836, forward strand.
ATCGCAACGACCAAAAGCACACCTTGCAACCCATTGGCTGGCTGGTCGACCGGGCCGACCAGGGGCTGGCCACCCTGCAGCGATTTCGGGTCCGCTTCGACGTGGCCCTCACCACCCTCTCCACCCTCGAGGTCGAGGACACCGTTTCCGTCCACGACGTCGTGGCCGTGCTGCAGTCAGCCGAGATGGTGTCTCGCATCGCCAAAGAGGTCTCCGGCTACCTGGTCGAGCTGGGGGACGATGGACGCCTGGTCCAGCTGCAACTGGCCGAGCTGGTCGAGTCGGTGGCGCCCACGCTGCGCCTGGTCCTCCGGGACTACCTCCGCCAGGCCTCGGACGGCTCCACGGTCCGAGAGCCCGCAGTCGACCGGGCCGTCCATCAGCTGAACCAGCTGAGCGCCGACGCGCTGGTCGACGTCCGTACAGTGGCCGAGGTCCTCAGCCTGCCCGCCGCCCTGGCCGACCAGCATGCCGGTGTCGAGCCGCGGGGCTACCGTCTGCTGCACCGCCTCCCCCGCTTCTCCGACGTCATCATCGAGCGGATCGTCGACCGGTTCCTCAACTTGCAACAGATCATGCGAGCGTCCCTCTCCGATCTCGAGAAAGTCGAGGGCGTCGGCGTGGCCAAGGCGCGATCGGTCAAGGATGGCCTGGCCCGATTGGCCGAAGCCAGCATCCTCGAGCGGTACCAGTAGCGGCCCCACCGGAGGGTTCCACCGGACCCGTCTGTCTGGGACCTACCCGGCACCGTGTACTCTGGTGTGCTCGTCCAGGCGGTCCCGTCGCGGCAATTGTGCCCGGGATTCGCCTCGCGACGCCGAGGAGGAACGGTGTTCGACATCGGTGACAAGGTTGTATATCCGCACCACGGCGCGGCGGTAGTCGAGCGACGGGAAACCAAGGAAGCGTTCGGCAAAAAACAGGAGTACCTGGTGCTTCGGTTGGCCTACGGCGACCTCACCTTGATGGTCCCCGCTGACAACACCGAGGGCGTCGGGCTCCGGGAGGTCATCAACGACGAGGAGGTCGAAGAGGTGTTCGCCGTCCTTCGGAAGAAGGAAGCGCGGATGCCGACCAACTGGTCCCGGCGCTACAAGAACCACTCGGAGAAGCTGCGGTCAGGTGACATCTACCAGGTCGCCGAGGTCGTGCGGAACCTGTCGATCCGGGACAAGGACAAGGGACTGTCAGCCGGCGAGAAGCGCATGCTCAGCCGGGCCCGACAGATCCTGGTGTCCGAG
>DASXMT010000586.1:0-7327 GCA_036495505.1 Acidimicrobiales bacterium
GTGGCCAGACGACCACGTTGATAGGCCGGAAGTGTAAGTGCGGCAACGCATTCAGCTGACCGGTACTAATCGGCCGAGGGCTTGGAAACTTGCTCGTGCTCGCTATGGAACGCTCAGGGGTGACCGATATCGGTCACGCCGGGCTCGCTATGGATTCCCTCGAATTCACAGCTGGAGCCCCGAGAGCGCACGATTTCCGGTGGCCATGGCGGCGGAGAGACACCCGTTCCCATTCCGAACACGGCAGTTAAGCCCGTCAGCGCCGATGGTACTTGGGGGGTAGCCCCCTGGGAGAGTAGGACGCCGCCGGGATTTCTCAGTACAAAACCCCCCGCTCACGCGGGGGGTTTTGTCGTACCCGGACTCGTAGCCGAGAGTCGCGGCGAGGTCTTTTCTCAACAAAGCATGCGGGGAACCATCATCGATTGCGGGATGTTGTGGCCTATCTTGTGTTCATGTCGGTGGGGCACCCACATCCAGAGGATGGACGATCCGGCTTGTTGGACCCGATCGGTTATCCCTTTGACCTCCCTCAGGAGTCGTACCTCTGGAGGAACGGAGAGGTTCTTCCGCTAGAGACGATCGGAGAAGCCGATACGGCGGGCCGAATTGCAGTTCTGGCCATTGGTTCGAATGCATCGCCTCGACAGCTGGATCGAAAGTTCCTTGGAGAGACCTGGAGGTCCGGCGACGGCGCGGAGAGCGAAATAGCCGTCGCAAAGGTCACCGTCGATGGAATAGATGTTGTCTACGCCGCTCATCTGGCGAGGTACGGGTCCATCCCGGTCACGGTTGTGGAGTCTCCTGGAACCAGGGCCAACGTGTTCGTCACTTGGCTAACGGTCCGGCAGTTCGAACGAATGAATGAAACCGAACGGCTGGGTTCAAAATATCTTCTAAGGGAAATTGCCAGCGCTCATCATAACGGTCGGGTGCTTGAGCCGGTTTATTGCTATGTCGGTAAGGAGGGAGCCGCTCTATTGGGCAACGAGTTACTCGCTCTCGATGGAATTGCTGTGCTGAACGGCCGACTGGCCCGCGGCGATCAGCGTCGGGCATGGGACCTACTCGCAGCCGATATGTCACACTCGAGCGGCGCCGACCTACTTGAGTCGACATTGAGGGACGATCTGAAGCGGCAAGAGGTCGCAGGTCATCTGCTCGACCGCCGCCGACCACTGGCGGCGCAGACGATCGAAGCCTTCTCAATCGTTTCTGGAACCGGACTTCGTCATCGCAAGGGCGGGACAACCCCATGTGATCCGGACAACCCCATGTGATGGCAGCCTGGCCCGGCATCTGCCGGCGCCTGCGTCCCGGCACGGCGGCTGAGATCCGAACGTCCACAACGGTGGGGATCCCTTGGCGTCCAGGCTCCCGACACGCCTCATCCGGTCGGCTGGTTCGCGCCCCTGGAGCCTGCAGGGCGAATCAGCTCGTTGACTACACTTATCTGTCATGACCCCTCGAACACCGTCTGGTTCTCCGCGCCCGCGTGGCACTGGAGGTTCACAGAGCAGGGGACAGGGGCCGAGGCAGGGCGGATCCGGTGACGCAAGGCAAGGTGGTGGCCAGCGGGGCCGAGGCGGAGCAGGCCAAGGCGGCACTGGCGGGCGCGACGCCCAAGGCGGCACTGGCGGCACTGGCGGCCGTGGCGCCCGGGGAAGCGCCGGCGGGCGCGGCGCCCAGGGAAGCGCTGGCGGACAAGGCCGACCAACGGGGTCGCGAAGCCAGTCGGGGCGGTCGGGTCGGGCTGAGTCGTCCGGTACCGGCCGATCAGGTGCCGGAACGACAGGGCGATCGGGCGCGGGATCGGACCGGAGTCCGTCGAGGAGCAGAACCGCCGGACCATCGAGCGAGCGCTCCTCCTCCCGCTCCTCGAGTGGGTGGAACTCGAGCGGAGGCAGCGGAAGCGGCCGGACTGGATCGGGTCGACCGTCCAGCAGCTCTGGTCGTCCGGCCGCCCGACCACAGCGCGGTGACAGCACGGTTTCGGGTCAGCCGAGTCGCGGCGCGGGTCGGCCGACTAGCGGCTCGGGTCGTCCAGCAGCGCGGCCGATGCGCGAAGAGAGCAGGCCTGGCTCGGGTCGCCCCCCCAGTAGGTCCGCTCGTCCGGCGGCTCGACCACCGCGCGGCGACAGCACCAGATCGGACCGGCCGGCGGGTGGGCCTCGTGGATCTGGTCGTTCCGACGACAGGCATGGCAGCGGCGGCCGACAGGGCGGCAGTGACAGGCCAAGCGGCCCTCCCCGACAGGGTGGCCGTGCCAGACAGGGCGACCAGAGCGGCGGCCGTTATGAGCGACGGCCCTACGAAGACCGGTCCCCGGTGGTGCGCAAGGGCTGGGGCAGCGTGGCTCGCCGAGGGGCGAGCACCGTGCGCGATGGGAACGACGGCCACGGTGCCGGCGAGGACTCACCTGATGACCGCCGGCAGCGCCGGACCCGATCGGACGCGTTCGAACCCGAGCAGTGGGTGGAATCGGACCGCCGTCCGGCCCGCCGGACTTCCGAGTCACCCAGGTCACCGTCGCACCGTCCCGTGCCGGCTGACGGTCCGGCCGAGCTACCCCCCGACATCGCCAACGAGCTGGCCTCAGCTGCCGGACCTGACTGGAGCACCCTCAGGCCCCGGATCAGCGAGCGCATGGCCGCGGGGATCGGTGCCTACGAGCGGGAGCGGTACCGGGATGCCTCCCGGATCCTCAAGACGGTGGTCGACGCCATCCCCAACGCCCCGTCGGCGCGGGAGCTCGTGGCGCTCAGCCAGTACCAGTTGGGCTTTTGGAAAGCGGCCCTGCCCAACCTGGAGGCCTTTGCCGCACTGACCGGATCGGTCGACATGCATCCGGTGCGGATGGACTGCCACCGGGCCCTGGGCCGGCCCAAAAGGGTCGAAGCACTATGGGACGAGCTGCGCCGAGGTTCACCCGATCCCGAGGTCCTCACCGAGGGTCGCCTCGTCCTCGCTGGCACGCGAGCCGACAACGGGGACCTGACCGGCGCCATCAACCTCTTGGTCGAAGCCGGAGCGGGCCGACTCGTCCGGAACCCGGCCGAGCGACACCTCCGGCAGTGGTACGTCTTGGCCGATCTCACGGAACGTTCCGGTGAGCTTCCCCGGGCCAGAGAGCTCTTCTTGCGGATCGCCGCCGTCGATCCCGATGCCTATGACGTCGCCGATCGGCTGGAGTCCCTGGGGCCCCCGACTCGGTCCCGGCGCAGGCCGAACGGGCCGCGTCGCGCCCATTAGGCTCGGCGCTCATGGACCTCGAAAAACTCCTCGGCGCCGAAGCCGACTCGCTGCTGAACCACAAGGCCACGGCGTTCCCGGCGGACAACCTCATTCATCCCGGCCCCGAGCACCTGGCGCGCGTCTTCGGCGAGTCGGACCGTTCCTCCACCGTCATCAGGAACCTGGCCACCATGTACGGCACGGGCCGTTTGGCTGGCACCGGCTACCTGTCCATCCTCCCGGTCGACCAGGGCATCGAGCATTCGGCCGCGGCCAGCTTCGCCAAGAACCCGGCCTACTTCGACCCGGCCAACCTGGTCGAGCTGGCCATCGCCGCCGACTGCAGCGCCATCGCCACCACCCTCGGGGGGCTGGGCATCGTCTCCCGTCGGTACGCCGAGCGGATGCCCTTCATCGTCAAGCTCAACCACAACGACTTCCTCAACTACCCGAACACCTATGACCAGACCATGTTCGGGTCGGCCCAGCAGGCCGCCGATCTCGGGGCCTTCGGCGTGGGGGCGACCATCTACTTCGGCTCCGAGCACGCCGACCGGCAGATCGGTGAGGTGTCCACCATGTTCGCCGAGGCCCACCGTCTGGGCATGTTCACCGTACTGTGGTGCTACCTCCGCAACCCCGCCTTCAACAAGGACGGCATCGACTATCACCTGTCTGCCGACCTGACCGGTCAGGCCAATCACCTGGGCGTGACCATCGAGGCCGACATCATCAAGCAGAAGCAGCCTGTGAACAACGGGGGCTACAACGCCCTGTCGTTCGGCAAGACGGATCCGCTGGTGTACTCCAAACTGACCACCGACCACCCCATCGACCTGACCCGTTGGCAGGTGGCCAATTGCTACGCCGGACGTATCGGGCTGATCAACTCGGGTGGGGAGTCCAAGGGTGCGGACGATCTGGCTCAGGCTGTCCGCACCGCGGTGATCAACAAGCGGGCCGGGGGCGCCGGGCTCATTGTGGGGCGCAAGGCATTCCAGCGGCCCACCGACGAGGGTGCCGCCCTCATTCATGCCATCCAGGACGTCTACCTGGACAAATCGATCACCATCGCCTGAGCGGCCACCGGATGGGGGGCATCCGAACGGGGCCGACGGGCCGCGGCAATGGGCGGGATCCAGGCCGGGTTGGCGGCCCCATCAGGCGGTCCTCGGGCACCGTCGCCGCCCACGATTGGGGGCGGCGGTAGAGTGAAAGCGTACGCGTGGAACCGGGAGCAGGCAGAATCATCCGTAGAGGAAAATTCACAGGGAATTCACGCACCGACAGCGCCGAGCGTCATACCGGCGACTGCTCGCAGCAGAACAACCAGAGGAGCATGGGTGTCCGACACCACGATCAACGAGCCATCCCCTCGAGTACTTGACCGCGTAGTCATTCGCTTCGCCGGCGACTCGGGGGACGGCATGCAGCTGGCGGGGGACAGGTTCACCACCTCCTCGGCCCTCTTCGGCAACGACCTGGCCACGTTCCCGGACTTCCCGGCTGAGATCCGGGCTCCGGCCGGGACGCTCGCCGGCGTGTCGGCCTTCCAGGTCCACATCTCCGACCACGACATCCTGACCCCCGGTGACGACCCCAACGTCCTGGTGGCCATGAACCCGGCGGCGCTGAAGGCGAACACCGCCACCCTGCCTCCCGGGACCACCCTCATCGTCAACGTCGACGCCTTCGACGAGCGCAACCTGACCAAGGCCGGCTATGCCGCCAACCCCCTCGGCGATGGCTCCTTGTCCGCCTACACCGTCTACGAGGTTCCGATGACCTCGATCACCACCGAGGTGTGCAAGGAAGCCGGTGTGAAGCCGCGGGACGCCGAGCGATCCAAGAACTTCTTCGCCCTCGGGCTCATCAGCTGGCTCTACACCCGCCCCACCGAGGCCACCGAGGAGTGGATCGAGAAGCGCTTCGCCCCCAAGCCCATGGTGAAAGAGGCCAACCTCCGCGCCTTCAAGGCCGGCTACCACTTCGGCGAGACCGCCGAGCTCTTCGAGTCCTCCTACGAGGTGCGTCCGGCGGTGCAGGAGCCGGGAGAGTACGTCAACATCACCGGGAACACCGCCGCGGCCTGGGGGCTGATCGCCGCGGCCACGCAGGCCGGATTGCCGCTCTTCCTCGGCACGTACCCCATCACCCCCGCCTCGGACATTCTCCATGAGCTGTCCAAGCACAAGCAGTTCGGCGTGCGGACGTTCCAGGCCGAAGATGAGATCGCAGGGGTGGGAGCAGCCCTCGGGGCTGCCTTCGGTGGCGCGCTCGGCGTGACCACGACGTCGGGTCCCGGCGTCGACCTCAAGGCCGAGACTGTCGGGCTGGCCATCAGCCTGGAACTGCCCCTGGTGATCATCGACATCCAGCGCGGGGGTCCCTCCACCGGATTACCCACCAAGACCGAGCAAGCCGACTTGCTGCACGCCATGTACGGGCGCCATGGCGAGGCGCCGTTGCCCATTGTGGCCGCCATGACGCCCTCCCACTGCTTTGAGGCCACCATCGAGGCCGTGCGCCTGGCCGTGAAGTACCGCACGCCGGTGATGCTCCTCTCCGACGGGTACCTGGCCAACGGAACCGAGCCCTGGCGCCTTCCCAATCTGGAGGACCTGCCCGAGATCGATCCCAATTTCGCCACGGCCCCGAACCACACCGGACCCGACGGCGAGCAGGCCTTCTGGCCCTATATCCGGGACGAGGACACCTTGGCCCGTCCGTGGGCGCCCCCCGGAGTCCCGGGGCTGGAGCACCGCATCGGCGGGCTGGAGAAGGCGGACGGCAGCGGAAACGTGGCCTACGACGGGGCCAACCACGAACGCATGAGCCGCCTGCGCGCCGCCCGGATCGCCGGCATCGCCAACGACATCCCCCTCTTGGAGGTGGACGATGCGGATGCCGACGCCAAGGTGCTCGTGGTCGGCTGGGGTTCCACCTACGGCGCCATCGCCGCGGGGGTCAGGCGGGTCAGGGCCCGGGGCCAGAAGGTGGCCCACGCTCATCTCGTACACCTGAACCCCTTCCCGTCGAATCTGGAAGCGGTGCTCGGGGCCTACGACAAGGTCCTGGTGCCCGAGGTCAACCTGGGGCAGCTGAACAAGCTGTTGCGGGCAGAGTTCTTGGTCGATGTGGTGTCGTTCACCAAGCTGCAGGGCCTGCCCTTCCGCGCCGCGGAGATCGAAGCAGCCATCCTGCAGCAGATCGGCGAAATCCCAGACGGAGTCGAACACTCGGGGGTGGCCGTGGGTGCGTCCGACAGTGCGGGCAATGGAAAGGCGACGGACTGATGACTGACCTGGCAGAACCGGTAGCGGTGCCAGAGACCTCCCGGAAGGACTGGTCGTCCGACCAGGAAGTCCGATGGTGTCCGGGTTGTGGGGACTACTCCATCCTGGCCGCCGTGCAGATGCTGCTTCCCGATCTGGGAGTGCGCCGCGAGAGCACCGTCTTCCTGTCGGGGATCGGTTGCGCCGCTCGCTTCCCGTACTACATGAACACCTACGGCATGCACTCGATCCACGGACGGGCCCCGGCCATCGCCACCGGGCTGGCCACAACGCGACCCGATCTCGATGTGTGGGTCGTCACCGGGGATGGTGACTCGCTCTCCATCGGCGGCAACCATCTGATCCATGCGCTGCGGCGGAACGTCAACCTGACGGTCCTGCTGTTCAACAACCAGATCTACGGGTTGACCAAGGGCCAGTACTCGCCCACCTCCGAAGTGGCCAAGGTGACCAAGTCGACGCCGTTCGGATCCCTGGAGCAGCCGTTCAATCCGTTGAGTCTGGCCCTCGGGGCCGAGGCCACCTTCGTGGCCCGTACCCATGACATGGATCGCAAGCACATGATGGAGACGTTCCGGCGGGCCCATCAGCACAAGGGTGCTTCGTTCGTGGAGATCTACCAGAACTGCAACGTCTTCAACGACGGCGCCTTCGCCCAGATCACCGGCAAGGACAACCGGGCGAACATGCTGATTCCGTTGGCCCACGGCGAGCCGATCCGGTTCGGGGCCGACGGCGAGCATGGTGTCGTCCTGCACCCCGATGGCTCGCTCGAGGTGGTCTCGGTGGCCGATGTC
>DASXMT010000587.1:0-3728 GCA_036495505.1 Acidimicrobiales bacterium
CCGGTCAGGGCCAGCACCGTCTCGCCGAACGTCTCGGACAGCGATGGGTGTGGCTGGATGAACTGTGCCACTTCGTCCGGTGTGGCTTCCCAGTTGATGGCCAGGTATCCGGCGCCCAGCTGTTCGGTCACCCACGGGCCGGCCATGTGGACACCCAAGATGCGCCCGACTGTGCCATCAGGACGCTTCTCGGCGATCACCTTGACCAACCCTTCGGTGTCCCCGATGATCCGGGCTCGGCTGTTGCCGCCCATGGGGTCCTTCTTGACCACCACGTCGATGCCGGCGGCCTTGGCCGCCTCCTCGGTGTAGCCGGCAAACGCCACTTCGGGGTGGCAGTAGATGGCCCACGGCACCCGGTCGTACGCCACCGGCGTCACCGGCTCCCCCAGGATGCTCTTGATCACCACGATGGCTTCGGCAAACCCCACATGGGCGAGCTGGGGCGTTCCGGCCACCAAGTCGCCCACGGCCCACACCCCCGCAGCGGCGGTGCGCATGTACGGGTCGGCCACGACGAAGCCGCGTTCATCGAGGACGACATCGGAGCCCTCCCCGAGCAGGCCCTCGGTCCGCGGCCGGCGACCCACCGAGATGACGACGGCATCGACGGGAAGCGATTCGCCGTCGCCATAGGAGATCACTGTGCCCCCGCCGGCCTCGTTGGGAGTATGACCGTGGATCTGCACGCCCACCTTCACTTGGATGCCCCGCTTGCGGAACGACCGCGACACCACGGCGGCCACGTCCTCGTCGCAGCCGTTGAGGATGGCGGGCAGCGCTTCGAGCACCGTCACCTCTGACCCCAGGTCGGACAGCATGGAGGCGAACTCGCAGCCGATCGCCCCGCCGCCGACGACGGCCACCGACCCCGGGAGCTCCTTTAAGTCCAAGACCTCGTCCGAGGTCATGACCAGCGTTCCGTCAACCTCGAAATGGGGGATGGTCCTGGGTACCGACCCGGCGGCCAGGATGACGTCGGTCCCGTGGACCTCGGTGGTGGATCCGTCGTTGCCGTCAATGCGAACGCGGTGGTCGGCCAGGAGGGTACCCGTCCCGGCGAAGACGGTGATGCCCCGTCCCTTCATCAGCCCGGACAACCCCTTGAACAGCTGGTTGACCACCTTTTGCTTGCGACCCTGACTTACGGCGAAATCGACGACGGGGGACGAATCGGAGCCGGTCCCGCTGTTCACCCCGAACTCCGCAGACCCGGCCACCGTCCGGAACACCGAAGCCGTCTCCAGGAATTGCTTGGCTGGGATACAGCCTCGGTGGAGACAGGTGCCACCGACCTTGTCGAACTCGATGACGGCGACGGACAGATCCGCCAAGGCTCCGTACAGTGCGGCTGCGTAGCCCCCAGGGCCCCCACCGATCACCACGACGTCAAAGGACGTCCCCGGGCCCTTACCTGATGCCGATCCGCTCTCCCCCGATGCCGTTTGTTGCCCTGTCGCCTCGGGTGCCGTCGGAACCACCTCCGTAATCTCTGCTGAACGGGACCAGACTAACGGCCCGACGCGAGGGGTCCGGCGCCACAACAGGCGAAACGCCCGAACCACCGGCTAACCGATCCGACATGCCATTCCACTCCCGCATCAGAGATCCCGGGGGACCGGGAGGTGCCGACGACCGGCGAAGCCCTCCTCGGTAAAGTGCCACCAGCCGAGGTCGTCCTCGTCCCGCTTCCAGCACAACAGATAGACGACGCCCTTGTCGGTGATAGCCGGAAAGTCCACGAGACCGGTCTCCGGGTCACGCAGCACGATCCCCTTCTCGGCCAACTCGGCAACGGCCGAGTCGACATCGATTTCCGGGTTGGCATCCCCGATTTCCGGGTTGGCATCCCCGATCGCATCCTCGCCCGCCCCGGCCCCAGGCCCCTCGCCAGCATGACTCGCGCCCGTCCCGTTCGACGACACGGCATGCCCGTTGGTGCCGGCCACCTTGCGCTGGAACGTGGCCTGCGCGATCACATCGATGAGCAATCTGAGGCGCGGCAACTCTGCTCGGGCCTCAGCCTCGGTCCAGTACCGCATCGAAGCAGCGTAGACCTCATGTGGTCAGGCCCCCTGGTTCTGCGCTTCCCCGCGGTGCGGGGGAACCGCCCCGACGTGCTCGGGGGGCAGGCGGGCTACTTCGGCGGCATCCTGATCCCGCCATCGAGACGGATCACCTCGGCGTTGAGATAGCTGTTCTTGGCGATGTGGGCAATCAGCTCGCCGTATTGGGCCGGTTGGCCCAGGCGCTTCGGGAACAGCACCGACTGGCCGAGGATGTCTCGCTGCTCCTCGGGCAGCATGGACAAGAGCGGGGTGTCGAACAGGCCGGGGGCGATGGCCAGGACGCGGATGCCCACAACGGAAAGGTCCCGTGCCGCGGGCAGGGTCATCCCCACCACCGCACCCTTGGAGGCCGAGTAGGCGAGCTGTCCGATCTGCCCGTCGAAGGCAGCCACGGACGCGGTGTTGACGATAACGCCTCGCTCGCCTTCGTCCTGGGGCTCGGTCTGGGCCATGGCTGAGGCCGCCTTGGTCATCACGTTGAACGTGCCGATCACGTTGAGGTTCTGGATGAACTGGAACGCACCCAGATCGTGCGGGGAACCATCCCGGTTGATGACCCGACCGACCCAGCCGGTGCCGGCGCAGTTCACCGCGATGCGAAGGTCGCCCCCGTCCGCCGCCTGGTCCACAGCCCGCTGGCAGTCCTCGGGGTCGGTCACATCGCCTGCGACGTAGTTGGCGTCCCCACCGATGTCCTTCACCACTTCGGCCGCTCCTTCCCCGTTGCGGTCGAAGATCGTCACCCGCACGCCCTCTGTGGCGAGCTTGCGGGCCGTGGCCTCGCCGAGGCCCGATGCACCGCCGGTGATGATTGCTGAGCTTCCGTTGATCTCCATTGCTGCAGATTACGAGGAGCAGGTGGACGCCGCCAAGGTGGCTCCCTTCCGGCTACTGCCGGTCGGCGGCCTCAGTGGCCAGCCGGTCGACGAGATCGTTCATCTTGTCACCGGAATGGCCCTTGACCCAGGAGAAGGTGACCGATCGGCCCCCGTCCAGCGCCAGCGTCAGCAGCGACTCCCACAGGTCGCGATTGGCCACCGGCTTGCCCTGGGAGTTGCGCCACCCCCGACGGCGCCAGCCGACCCACCACTTCTGGCGGAAGCAATTCACGACATACGTTGAATCGCTGACCACGTGCACCGGGCCGGGCAGGGACCGCAGCGCCTCGATCACGGCGAGGACCTCCATGCGCTGGTTGGTGGTGTGGGGCTCGCTGCCGCTGCCCCAGGGACCGCCGTCGACGGCCCAGGCCCAACCCCCCCGACCCGGGTTCCCACGGCAGGCGCCGTCCGTGTAGACCTCGGTTACCGGCCCGTCACCGAACGCCGGCCCTGGGTCGGTGGCCGGCACGGGACCTGGCTTGCCGGCCTGCACCGGGCCGCTGTCGGCGACCGCAATCGGATCGCCGTCCAACAACGATCCCTGTGAGAGATCGACTGACGGGGTGCGTCGGGTCATGCGACAAGCATGCCTGGTTCACCGGCCTCCGGCGCGCCGAGACCGGCGGGGCGACCACGCCCCCACGGGAGATCGCCCGGCGCACGGCGACCAAGACCGGGCAGGTGACACAGGGGTCACGAGGAGGAGATTTCAATTGTCCGCACCGGAGTGGGATCATGGGGTGTGCTATTCGACGGTGTCAGCCACCAACTACCCGAT